>DATIMO010000635.1:0-9294 GCA_035475215.1 Acetobacteraceae bacterium
CCGATTTCCTGATCATTGCCCGCACGAATGCCGTGCGCGATATCAGCATGGACGAGGCGCTGCGCCGCGGCGAGGCAATGAAGCACGCCGGCGCCGATATCCTGTTCATCACCGCGCGCCAGCCCGAAGACCTCCGCCATATCGCCGAACGTCTGCCGCCGCCGTTGATGTACATGTTCCTCGGTGGCGGCATCACGCGCACGGGTATTGCTGTCCCCGAGCTGCATCGCATGGGCTATCGGCTGTTCGTTGATCCGGTTACGCCGCTGCTGGCAATGCACCGCGCACTGCGGGACTGCTACGCGGCGCTACGTACGGGACAGGCCGATCCCCTGATCGGCACCGACGGCCCGGCCGAGCAGCAGGTGATGCATGAAACCATTAATCTGGAGATGCTGCTGGCAATCGAACGGCGGACAGTGGAGAAGTAGTTGCATCTATCAGCATCGATCCTCAAAGACTATCCGGCCAACGCTGCCGGCTATGCACGACACGCAGGATTTCGATTGCTTCGGCATTCAGGCGGTATGCCACGATGTAGGGTGTTCTGGCGATGATCAACTCGCGTGTTCCCGCCCTTCGACCAGGCCGCCCGAGTTCCGGAAAATGCAGCAGACTGCCAACAGCAGCGATGACGCGCTCAACTTGACGATCGGCCGCAGCAGGGTTGTGTCGGGCAATGTAGGCACGTGCGGCCGCCAAATCGCGAACGGCCGGCTCAGTCCAAACTATCCGCATTTGGGCGTGGGCAGCTCATTGGGACCTCCCCAAGACTGCACCCACGCAATCACATCCTCATGGGCGATCAGCTGGCCAGCATCAGCGGACTTGATACCCTCGTCGATCGCCGCCAGTTGCCATTCCTGAATCGCTACGAACTCCTGCACTGCTTGCTCGATCACCCACGATTTTGGGCGGTCGAGAGCGGTGGCGACCGATGCCACGCGGTCATTCAAGGCAGGGTCCAGGCGAACGCTTACCGGCGCAGTCTTGCTCATTTTTCGGTCCCGACCTCATGGTTGACTACATTGCACTACAATGCACTCTCAGTCAACTCCGAAGCCGACCGCAACGTCCGGCGCACCCGCTATGGCCTGCGCGGAGCGTGGAGCGACAGGCAATTCACTCCACATTCGTGAGAACAGCGTCCTCGTATCTCCCGCCACCCAGACCCGTGTCCGGAAAAATACCATGCGCATGGTGGTCACGGGCGCGGCTTTCCGGGTCGCGAGACTTCGCGCTCCATCAGTTGCCGGATAAGCCGCGTGTAGGGAATGCCCCGAAGACGGGCGCGTTCTTTCACGGCGTCCAGCAACGGTTGCGGGACGCGCATGTTGACATGCGCTGTCTTGGCTTCAAATTCAAATTGGACAGGCGTTCCGCCGGAGAGATCGTATTCCGCAAGGTTGGCGGCATCGACAAAGTCCTCCGCCTGCCGGTCGTTTTCAAAAGTCGGGATTTTCTTCTTCATAACTCTCGATCTCCTCGCGGTGCATGAAGCGGGCGCTTACTGGCCGGATATACCGGTGTCCGCCGTGCTCCCGGATGGTGAAGACGACGAACACGGCCCTCCCGTCGCCCGTCCTGCCGATAGCCCTGAACCGGCGCTCGTTGTGCGAATGGCCGGGGTCGGGAAGGACGATAACCGGGCCGGAGAACACGCCCTCGATCTCTGACCGGGAAACGCCGTGTTTCCGGCAATGCTCAAGATTGCCATCGTCCCACTCGAATCCTGAAACCAGCCCATTCATACAGAATACTACATGTTTGTGTGGACAAAAGCAACGCTGAACGGCGGGCGCATCGTGCTGATGCAGCTCGACGCATCGGTGGCTTTGCGAAAGCCGCTGCAGTCCGCCGATCCCGGTGAAATCTGGTGAAATCTACTGTCCGCGGGCAGACTGCCCGGCCTGCAGTGCCAGAAACGTCTGGTCCATCCTGGAACCCGGGCACCCACGTCTTTGTACCGCGAAGAGCACACGTGAAGTGCCGGCCTTCGCCGGCCATGATGGTAAAAGGTCAATTCGGACGGTCATTGGACCGGCCCGACCATGACACCTTACCTCAACTTCGACTGAAGTTTGCCGGCGCGAGTACGGCATCCTCGTATTTCCCGTCGCTCAGACCGGCATCCGGGAAGATGCCATGGGCGCCGATCCAGGCGATGGTTTCCTCATACAGCTCCTTCGTGTACGGCTCGAAGACGAGACGCTCGCCGGGTCCCCAGCAACGCGGGTCCATGCTGGCGTGGTAGCGGACCGGGAACTCGTTGCGATAGAAATGGGTGTAGCGATCGGGGCGCAGGTCGATGTCGCGCTGTGCGCGACGCAGGGCGGCGAAGTACCGGCGAAGATCGTCAGGCGCCGGATCGCCGGTCACCATGGTGGCGATCATGAAGCTGGTGTCGATGATCTTGCGGAACCCGAGCTGCTCGGCAAGATAATAGGGACCGTTGAACAGCGTCGAAGCCGGGGAGCGTCCTTCCAGCAGATTGTCCAGCCGGGCGAACAGCATGCCCTCAGCGAAGGACAGATTGATCCGCTCGGCCGGCAGGTACTGCTCCAGCGCCTGAATCGTGGCGTAATGGCTGCCGGACTGGTAGCCGACCGATATCGGCACCCCGGCCAGATCCTCGGGCGTGCGTATCGGCGACTCGGCCGGCACGAACACGCCGGCGAGTGCCACCGAATACGCGCCGGTATACAGGCGCCCCTTTCCCTTTGCCGCCGCCACGTCAACCGTCCAGTGACAGGCGCAACTGACCGACGCCTCGCGCCCTCGCTCGAATGACTGGTACGCACCGACGCGGTCGCCGCGGTCGTGGTGCCGTCCGTCCGTGGACTGGATCAATTCCCGGAACACGTAGTCCAGATCCTCGTCGCGGAAATAACCCTTGGCATCGGCCACCCATTCCTGCAGCCGGAAATGCGGTTCGATGATGAACGGGTGGGTGAGCACGGCAGCCTCCGTCAGCCAGTTCGCGCGCTGCCGAGCCTGCACCGGGCGCCGCCGACCCGCAACGGCGGGACATTCATCATCGGGCAACTTCGGCTGGTTAGCCTGCGCCCATGCGCCTCAAGCTGTATCGTGCGCCCAGGATGAACGAGGCCATGGCGCGGGTCCGCGCCGAGCTGGGGCCGGACGCTCTGATCCTGTCAACCCGTCGGGTGGCCGACGGGGTTGAAATAACCGCGGCATTGGAGCCGGCGGCGGAACGGATCGCCGATGATCCGGCCCGATTGTCGGCGCTCGACTATCACGGCGTGCCAGCGGCGCTGCGTGGCAAGCTGCGGCACGGAGCGCTGGAATCTGCGTTGGCGGCTACGTTCGGCTTTGCGGAACTACCGCTCGACGGATCGCACCCGCTGCTGCTGGCAGGGCCGCCAGGTGCGGGCAAGACGCTGACTGTAGCCCGTCTGGCCACACGCCTCGTCATGGCCGGCATCAAGCCGCTGACCATCACCGCCGATGGCAAACGCGCGGGCGCCACGGAACAGCTTGCCGCCTTTACTCGTCTGCTCGGGATCGAACTGGTGGTCGCAAACAACCCGGTGCTGCTCGGGCGGGCGCTGATGCGGCGGCAACCGGGGGTGCCGGTCCTGATCGACGCACCGGGCCTCGATCCGTTCGACGCGACGCAGCGGGACGAACTGGCCGCCCTGGCCGCGACCGCCGATGCTGTGACCGTCCTTGTGCTGGCTGGCGGTCAGCAGCCGGACGAAGCTGGAGAACTCGGCGCTGCGTATGGCGAGCTTGGTGCCACGCTGATGATCGCCACCCGACTGGATCTGACCCGGCGGCTGGGCGGAACGCTTGCCGCCGCCCATGGCGGACGGCTGACACTGGCCGAGGCCGGTATCGGTCCGGGCGCTGCCGATGGGCTGGTGCCATTGACCCCTGCGTTTCTCGCCACCCGACTCCTCATTCTGGGATCACGCGCATGACCGGCCCCCGCCTGATCGCCCCACGCCTGATCGCAGTCGCCTCCGGCAAGGGAGGGGTCGGCAAGACCTGGCTTTCGATTACGTTGTCGCACGCGTTGGCGCGCAGCGGTCGAAGCGTTCTGCTGGTGGATGCCGATCTTGGACTGGCCAATGTCGATATCCAGCTTGGCCTCACCCCATCGCGGGATCTGGGTGCCGTGCTAGCGGGCGAGGCGACGCTTGCGGACGTGGTGGTCCGCCACGACGATGGCAGATTCGACATTCTGGCCGGCCGATCCGGATCCGGGGCACTGGCGGGGCTTCCGGCCGACGCGCTATCGCCATTGCTGGGGATGTTGCGATCGGCACCCTATCAATTCGTCCTGCTGGACCTGGGTGCGGGACTGGAGCCGACGGTCCGGCGACTTGCGGCCGCCGCGGACACGCTGCTGGTCGTCGCGACCGGGGAGCCGACCAGTCTTACGGATGCCTATGCGGTGCTGAAGCTTTATGCGGCTGACCGTGTCGGCGGCGACGCTCGCGTCATCGTGAACCAGAGCCAGAACCGTGCGTCCGGCGAGCGGACTTACGAAACCCTGCGCCGGGCGGCGTTTGCGTTTCTCGGCCAAACTCCTGGTTTGGCAGGGATAATCCGGCGAGATGAGCGGGTACCAGAGGCAATTCGCAGGCAGATGCTGCTGTTGACCCGGCATCCGACCAGCCTGGCTGCGGAGGATGTTGAACAGGTCTGCCGCACGCTTGGCTGACCCGCTCGTCTTCTGCTTCGCCACGCGGTGGTATGGTTTGGTAAAACCGCCGCATGGCATTGATCCGCAGCAGCGGCAGCCGCGACCTGCGGGTGGATTTCTTCCGCGGAGTAGCATTGTGGTGGATCTTCACCGACCACATCCCGGGCGATGTGATGGGGCGCTACAGCCTGCGCTCGGTGTCACTGTGCGATGCGGCCGAGGTGTTCGTTCTGCTGGCCGGATTCGGTGCGGGCAAGGCATACGCCTCGGTGATGGACCGCGACGGCTATCTGTATGGTGCCGCGGAAGCGGTGAAGCGCGCCTGGACGCTGTACATCGCACATATCTTCCTGTTCGTTGTCTATGCGGCACAGGTGTCATACGGGGCGGCGGCGCTCAACCGGCTGAACTACCTCGACGAGAGCCGACTGAACGTGCTGGCGGATCAGCCGTACGATGCCCTGCTGCAGGCATTGACATTGCGCTACCAGCCCAGCCTGCTGAACATCCTGCCGCTTTATGTGGTGCTGCTGTTGATTTTCGCGGCTGCCATGCCGCTGCTGCGATGGCCACGTGTGCTGCTGGGCCTGTCGCTCGCGACCTATGTCGGGGTCCGGGCAGCCGGGCTCAATCTGCCTTCCTGGACGGATGACGGATGGTTCTTCAATCCGCTGGCATGGCAACTGCTGTTCCTGATCGGCGCCGCGCTCGCCTATGCGCCGCCGCGTCGTGTGCCCGGACCGCCGGCGTTGCTGGACGCGGTTTCCTGGGCGGTGACGATCGGTGGGCTGGTGGTGATCTTCGGGGTCTGGCAGTACCCCGTGCTGGCCGCGGCGCTGCCCTGGCGGGTGACTCACGCCTTGATGGCGATCGACAAGACCAATCTCGATCCGCCGCGGTTGATCTCCATCTTGGCGTTGCTGTGGCTGACGGTGCGTCTGGTTCCCGCCGATGCGCGGTGGCTGCGATCGTGGCCGGCCGCTCCATTGGTCCTGATGGGGCAGCATTCATTGCCGGTGTTCTGCTTCGGCATCTTTATCGGATTTTTCGGCCGGTTGGGGCTGGAGGCGAGCGACGGACCGGCAATGCAGGTGCTGGTCAATCTCGGCGGGTTCAGTTCCATGACGGCGGTGGCGGCGCTGGCCGCTTGGTACGGCGAGCGGGGCCGCAGCGCACGCCGTCCGCCCTTGCCTGCAACGCCGCGAACTGTTACGCAGGCGAGTCATGAACCGACGGGCGATCCTGGCCCTGATCGCAGCCCTGCTGGCGCTGCCGCCGAACGCCCTCGCCACGCCTGAGCGCGCACCGGCAGCAGCTTGCCCGCCAGCGGCGGATTTCGAAACACCTGACGAGCCGTTGGAGAATCTGGCCGCGGCGATCAAGACCCGTCACGCGGTCGAGGTGGTGGCGCTGGGCTCGGCCAGTACCGTGACGCACGGTGAGGACGGGTTCCCCAACTACATGATCAAGGCGCTCACCGCGGCTCTGCCGCATGTAAGCTGGCACCTGACGGTGCGTGGCGGCCGAGGGGTGACCGCTGCGGCGATGCTGGACGAATTGCAGGTGGTCTTGAAGCACGGGCCGGTTGGACTGGTGGTCTGGCAGACCGGAACGGTCGAGGCGGTGCGGGGGATCCATCCGCAAGAACTGCGCGAGGTACTCGAGGAGGGCGCCGACCTGGTGAGCGCGCAGGGCGGGGACATCGTGCTGGTGGACCCGCAGTTCAGTCGCTTTCTGCGCGCCAACACCAATCTCGAACCGTATGAACAGGCGATGGCGACTGCGGCGACGATGCCAGGCATTGGCCTGTTCCACCGCTTCGACCTGATGCATAGTTGGGTGGACGGTGGGATGCTGGACCTGGAGCGGACGGCTGTAGCCGAACAGCCGGGCGCGATGGTGTTGCTGAACCGGTGCATCGGTCAGGCACTGGGGCGTTTCATCGTGAACGGATTGGAGCGGTAGGCGCGGGGCTGCGGCTGAATCCCATTGCTGTCATGCCCTGCGACAGCCGTCGGCGAAGGCTGGGCATTCACGTCTTTCGACCGTATCAAATCCGGGTTTGCGCCCGGCGTTGGCGAATCACATCCGCCCGGCATCCACAATCCACAATTGCGCGGTGCACATCCGGCTGTCGTCGGACGCCAGCCATAACACCATCCGCGCGACGTCATCCGGCACCAGTTTCTGCTTCAGGCACTGCACCCGCATCAGGTTCTCTTCGGCCTCGGGGGTAAGCCACAGCGTGACCTGCCGCTCGGTCATGATCCAGCCGGGAATGACGCAATTCACGCGGATGCGGTCGGGGCCGAGGTCGCGGGCCATGCCCTTGGTCAGCCCTTCGACGCCGGCCTTGGCTGTGGTGTAGCCGGGCATGCCGCCCTGCAGCGCGTGCCAGCTAACGGAGCCGAAATTGATGATCGACCCGCCGCCGGCTTGCTGCATTATCGGCGCCACCGCCTGGATTGTGAAGAACTGGTGGCGCAGGTTCACCGCCTGACGGTCGTCCCAGTATTCCGGCGTGACCTCCTGCCATTTGTGCCGCTGGTCATGCGCCGCGTTGTTCACCAGCACAGTGATCGGACCCAGCTTGCGACCGACCTCCGCGATTGCGTTCCGCAGGGCGCCGATATCGGTGACGTCGCAATGCTGGAAGAATGGCTCGGCATGGCCTTCATTTTTCAGTTTCGCGACCAAGGCGTGCGACGCCTCGTCGGCGATATCGATAAACGCGACGCGCGCACCCTGCGCGGCGAAATGCGACACCTCCGCCGCACCGATACCGCTGCCGCCGCCGGTGACGAAGACCACGCGATCGCGCAGACTCGGATAGCGGGCGAAATTGTCGCTCATGATATCAGTCCTCTTTCCTGCATCGCGGCGATCACCGCATCGACAACAGCCGCGGGCAGCGCGGCCACGGATACCACGATCGGATGCTCGTCGGGTCCCGGTTCCTGCAACGCGGCGAACTGGCTGGCCAACAGCGCGGGCGGCATGAAATGGCCCGTGCGGGCTGCCATGCGCTCGGCGATCAGGGTTTGCAAACCCTGGAGGTACACCAGCACGACATCGTGCCGCGCCCCGATCAGGATGTCACGATAGCTTCGCTTCAGCGCCGAACAGGCGACGGCGGCCGATCGACCGGATGCCAGATGCTGGTCGATGACATCGGCGATTGCCTGCAGCCAGGGCAGCCGGTCGGCATCCTCGAGCGGAATGCCGCGGCTCATTTTCTCGATATTTGCCGGCGGATGAAACCTGTCGCCTTCCATAAGGTCCCAGCCGAGCCGGTCGGCCACGCCCTGAGCGATCGTGGTCTTGCCGCTGCCGGATACACCCATGAAAATGGCGACGAGTGGAGGTGACATGCCACTACGCTTCGTGCAGCATGCGATGGCGAGATTTCTCCTGCACCGAGACCGATGCTGCCGCATTGTCGCCGAACACGCCGATCTGCATCGCACCCTCCGTTGCCTGCATCGTGAGGGTTGCACCGCGGCCGGTCAACGGCGCTGTTCGGTCCGCGGACCGGCTGCTATCCTGCCGCAGGAGGGAACGGAGGATCAGATGGCTGATGAGACGGTGGTTGCCAACCTGATCCTGCCGGCTGTCGCGCGACAGTGCGGTGCTGAAGGCAGCGGAATAGCCGGCCAATGCTAACGCGCACCAACCATGCACCCGGTCATCAACCCCTGGCGCGCTCGGCGATGGCCTACGTGCTGGCCGGTGGGCGCGGCAGTCGTTTGATGGAACTGACCGACCGTCGCGCCAAGCCGGCGGTGTTCTTCGGCGGCAAATCCCGGATCATCGACTTCGCGCTGTCCAACGCAGTGAATTCCGGCATCCGGCGCATCGGTGTGGCCACGCAGTACAAGGCGCACAGCCTGATTCGTCACATGCAGCAGGGTTGGAACTTCTTCCGCCCCGAACGCAACGAGACTTTCGATATTCTGCCGGCAAGTCAGCGGGTTTCGGAAAGCCAGTGGTACGCCGGTACCGCCGACGCGGTGTATCAGAACATCGACATCATCCGCAGCAACGGTCCCGAGCACGTGGTCATTCTCGCCGGCGATCACGTGTACAAGATGGATTACGAGCCGATGCTGCGCCAGCATGTGGAACGGCAGGCAGACGTAACGGTGGGCTGCATCGAAGTGCCTCGCCCTGAGGCCACTGGCTTTGGCGTGATGCATATCGACGAGACGGCCCGGATCATCGATTTCCTGGAAAAGCCGCAGGATCCCCCTGCGATGCCCGACAAGCCCGATTCGGCGTTGGCGAGCATGGGGATCTACGTGTTCGAAACACGCTTCCTGTTCGACCAGCTTCGCCGCGATGCCGCCGACCCCAATTCGGCCAGGGATTTCGGCAAGGACATCATCCCGTATCTGGTGAAACATGGGAACGCGGTGGCGCATCATTTCGCTGATTCGTGCGTCCGTTCCGGCCAGGAGAACGAGGCATACTGGCGCGACGTGGGAACCGTCGATGCGTACTGGAGCGCCAATATCGACCTGACCGATCCGTTGCCGGCACTTGATCTGTACGACACCGGCTGGCCGATCTGGACCTATGCGCCGATCACGCCGCCGGCCAAGTTCGTGCACGACGTGGACGGG
>DATIMO010000636.1:0-3675 GCA_035475215.1 Acetobacteraceae bacterium
CTGGCGGACTCGTTCGACGGCGATCCGCTCAATTCTCCTAATGATATCGCGCCGCATCCGGATGGCAGCATCTGGTTTACCGACCCGCCCTATGGCGGGCTGCTGTCCGAGGGACATCCGGACGCGCCTGGCGGCCCAGGAAATCCGAACGGGCTATACGATCCAACGATTGGCAATGGCGGCGTCCGACCCGTGGGCGGTATCCGTCGTGTGTTGCAGACCAATGTCTATCGCCTTGACCCCAGCGGCCGGCTTGATGTGGTGATAGCGGGCAACCAGCTTCCGGACCCGAATGGTCTGTGTTTCTCGCCTGATTACAAAACGCTCTATGTTGTCAGCACAGGGCCGGGGCCGGGCGACACTGGGCCGGGCGGCAAGGGCGTAATCTATGCCTTCGACGTGCAGGGAAACACGGTTTCCAACATGCGCCTGTTTTCGGATTGCATGGTGGACGGCGTGCAGTGCGGTCCGGACGGGCTGCGCGCGGACCGCGCCGGCAATATCTGGTCCGGGTCGAACGCGCCGCTCGGTTATGCCGGGGTGATCGTGTTGAACCCAGCGGGCAAACTGATCGGCCGTATCCGCCTGCCGGAAGTCTGCGCGAATGTCTGCTTCGCCGGCCCGAAGCGGGATTTCCTGTTCATGGCCGCGAGCCAGTCTATCTACATGTTGCGGGTGAACATCCAGGGCGCCGCGCCCGGATAGATAACTGAGACGAAACTATCGAGTATCGACGTGCCCGGGCTTGTCCCGGGCACCCTGATATTCGAGGCGTGTCGAAGACAACCCCGAATCCAACCGCAGTTCATCGCAGACCCGATCGAAGCTGACGGTATCGAATCCCCCCGACGACCGGCGCCAGCATGGACCGGAAACGGCGGCGCGCATCGAACGCACCGCCGTCCGGCTGTCAGCATCCGGTTCGGTCGTCGCCAGCACTACGCGCGAAACCCCGCCCACGCTGGCGTGGATCTGGTCGGGGCTGGTGTCACGCCCGACCAGCAGCACCGGCAGCCAGTCCGGTGCTTCGTACAGAAACGGCCCGACCACGCCGACGCCATCGTTGCCGCGCGCCAGCAGCACCAGACCGTGCGGCCCGACCAGAGCAGCAGCAGCGCTGGCTGTTGCGCGCGCCGGCTGCATCGTCTCCGGTCGCACCAACAGTCCGGCGATGGCCAACCCTTGCAGGCCGACCAGAACAGCGCCACCGGCCAAGGCGGCCGTCCGCGGCATGCTCGCCAATGCAGCAGCGATAAGCAATGCGAAGAAGGGCACTGAAAACGAAAAATAGCGCAGCTCGATCGGTGTGTTGTCGAACACTACCCCCAGCAGGATCAGTCCAACCGGGGTCGCCACCGCGCCCAGGCTCAGAAGCAGGCGCGGCTCGGCCCTTCCAAGCACGCGCCAGCGCAGCCAGATGATCCCGACCAGCAGCACCAGCCCCGCCGCTAACGCACCGCCAACCAGCGGCTGTGCGGTTCTCGACACATACAGCGGCAGCCCGCCCAGCACGGCCCCAGCCGCATACCGCGCCAGTCGCACCAGACCGGGCAACCATTCAAACGCCGGAAACTGTCCAGTGCGGCTGTTCCGTTGCGCCAGAAAGAACCACAGATCGGCCGGCACCCACACCAACAGACCGATCGCAGCGCCAAGCCACAGCCGCGGCTGCCGCGGGCGAACGACAACAAGCCAGAGCACCGCCGCACCGCCGGCAAAGCTGGCCAGGTAATTGGCAAAACTGGCCGCACCCAGCAGCAGCCCCGCGACGCACGATACCGGCGCCGCGCAGCGGCGCGCGGCAATCAGCGCGAGCAGCACGCCGGACAGCATCAGCAGCTCCGCCAGTGCAAAGCCACGCGCGATCGAACTGGTATAGGCAAAGCCGTAACAGCCGAGCGTCAGCAGCATCGCCAGGTTTGGAGGAATCCTCGCTTCCCGCGCGATGCCGCCCACCAGGACCAGCGAACCAAGCCCGAACAGCACCGAAAGCATCCGCGCTACGAACAGCGAATGGCCCACCACCATCTGCCATACATGCAGCGCCCAGAAATAGAGCGGCGGGTGCACGTCGGTCTGCCGCAGTTCCTGTGCAATCGACGCGAACGAGGCCGACCCGGTAAATGCCGCGCGCACCGACCCAGCGGTGAACGGAACCGCCGGCCAGACCGGCCGCGCCGTACCAGCGGTAACGAAGAAGCTGTACGCCTCGTCATATTCGAAACTGCGCAGCCACGCGGCAGCGATCAGGATGCCGGCGGACAGCGCAAGGATCAGTGCTATCAGGGCTGGGTTTGCCCCTCCCCCCTCGGAACGTCCTGAATTCACCAATGGTCAAGGATTCGCTGCTTCGCTGGCGCATTGTGCGAGGCAAAGATTGACAATCCGCTGCATCCGCATCGCTACCATCCTTCTGGCCGCGATCATCCTGGCGGGCGCGGCACGGCCCTCCCGCGCAAGGCCGCCTGACGATCGGCTGTATCTGCTGCGCCGCGGGATAAATCTGACCAACTGGTTCCGCTTTCCGCCGCATGCCGATGCAGAAGCCCTGCGCAGCTACCTCAGCGATGCCGCGATCGAAAACCTGCATCGTGCCGGGTTCGGCTTTGTCCGCATCTCCGTCCAGCCGGAATTTCTCGACGCCGCACCGGGTCGGCGTGACCTGCTCGTGGAGCAGATCGCTCGCGTGCAGCGGCATCACCTCGCCGTTGTGGTCGCGCTGCATCCGCAGAACTGGAAGCTGGAATCCAACCCGGCAGACCGAGCCGATCTGTTCCGATTCTGGCGAAACCTTGCGCCTGCGCTGCGCCGACTCGATTCCCGGCTGACCTTCCCGGAGCTTTTGAACGAGCCGGTGTTTCCGCATGACCCGGAAGGCTGGGCGAAGTTGCAGGAAGAGGTCCGGGCCGTGATCCGATTGGCGTTGCCCGACAGCACCATCGTGCTGACCGGCAACGATTGGGGCAGTCTTGCCGGGCTGACGGCGCTGCCGGACTCGGTCGATCCGAACGTGGTTTACAGCTTCCACTTCTACGATCCGGTGGAACTCACATCGCTCGCGGCGTGGCGCCCGGGGCTCGACACCGCGGTCCTGGCGCGACTTCCGTTCCCGGCGGCGAATTCCGAATCCTGCAATGCCGTTGCCGGCAGCACCGACAGCGCGACGGCCGAGGTCGTCCGCTACTATTGCGCGCAGAAATGGACTGCGACCTCCATCACCGCCCGGATCGACACGGCGGCTGCCTGGGCCCGGCGCAATGACGCTGTGGTGCTGCTGGGGGAATTCGGTGCGACGGCCCGGCTCAATCAACTGGCCCGGCTCGCTTGGTTCGAAGCAGTTCGGCGCGCCTGCGAATCCGACGGAATTGGCTGGGCAATGTGGGGTTATGACGACGTGATGGGATTCGACATGTCCCGCCCGCCGAAGCCGCGAGAGACGATGAACACGGCGGTCCTGGGGGCCCTAGGGCTGGTGGTGCAGTGAGCAGTGGGGCGACGCGGAAAAGCGCAGCGCGACGGCGATTCATACCATTGGGCAACTCCACTGTCGCGAGCCCCCACCAATCCCGACCAGTCGATATTCTGGCGTTAATGCGGCGTGACAAAAGAAAAAGCCCCCGGCCAAAGACCGGGGGCAAGTAACAGGGAGGCTTCACGTCTGGGAGACGAAGGGGT
>DATIMO010000637.1:0-6833 GCA_035475215.1 Acetobacteraceae bacterium
GTGCGCGGCGTCGGGCTGATCGCTGCGATGGAGCTGGTGGCCGACAAGGAAAAGCACCAGAACTTCGATCCCAAGGCGAAGGTCGGCGGCCGCTGGGTGAAGCTGATCGAACAGAACGGCGTGATCGGTCGCACTGTGCCGGGCGAATCGCTTTGCTTCAGCCCGCCGCTGATCATCACCGCCGCCGAAATCGACGAAATGCTGGACCGGATCGGCAAGGCGCTCGATGAACTGACGGTTCAGCTCCGGCGCGAACAGATCGCGCTGGTCTGAAACGACTGCACGTGCCGCCCTCTCCCGCGCGGCGCGGGAGAGGGCGGAATGCGCTTCGCTTTGCCGCCCTACGGTCCCCGAACCAGCCGCGTCGCCTGCTCGGCGGTCAGCGTTCCCGTCATATCCGCGTGCAGCTCGTGCTGGTAGCGGCGGATCGCCGCCCGTGTGTCCGGGCCGAAAACCGCGTCCAGCCGACCGTCATAATAGCCAAGTTTCGCCAGCGCGATTTGCACCTCCCGCCGCTGTGCTTCGGTCATGCCCGCCTCTGCTGGTAGTGCCAAGGCTGGTGTCGCGGCCGGCGGCACGGCTGGCGGCGACGCCGGTGGCTGAGGCGCAGGCGTCGCAACCGCGACGGGCGGCCGAGGCGGTGTCCCCGCAAGATAACTAGGCCGCAACGCCGGCTGCAGAGCGGCGATTGCAACCGCCGGGCCGGCCGCCGTGAGCTGCTGCTGCAATCCGGCCAACAGCGTGCTGGTCACTACCTCCGGCCCCGCCAGGCCCGCAACGAGCGCCGATGCCAAGGGCGTCGGGTTCGCCGCCGGCTTCGCCTCGGTCGCCGCGATCAGCGCCACCCCGTCGGGCAGCGGCCCCGAAGACGTCAGCGTGTCCAGCGCAAGTCCCGTCGGGCCGCCCGGCATCGGCACCGCATCGAGCGCCACCAAGGCGGCGGCCGGATTGGCCCGCGCGACCACATCCAGCAGCGTGCGCGCCAGCAGGCCCTGGGTCAGCACGTCGGTCGGACGCGCGATCATGGCCGACACTGGCAGCAGGAATGCGCGTTGGTTGAAGGCGGTGGCGTAGCCGCAGGCATAGACCACGGCCTCGCTGTCCGGGGTCAGCCGGCCGGCAAAGTCGCTGATGGCCGCATCCATCCCGCCGCTGGAGGTATCCTCCCGCTCCACCACGTCATAACCGATCCGGCGCAAGGCGGCAGAAACCGCGTGTGCCGAAAGCGGGCAGGCCGACAGGACGGGCAGACTGGAATACGTGCCATTGCCAACCACCAGAGCGACTTGCGGGGCGGCGGCAAGCGTCGGCGCCGGCAACGCCAGTGTTGCGGCAACCAGCCCCAGACCGAGACCGAGACCGAGACCGAGGCGGCCAAGCAAGCTCATCATCGCGCTCCCCCTTGCAGCGGCGCGACAACATGCCTCAACTCGACAACGGCAGCGACACCCAGCGCAGCCCCTGTTGATCCTCGATCAGCAGCAGGACGAACGCCCGCCGCTCGAGCCGCGCGGCATCCATGCGTTGCTGCACATCGTATAATGATGTCACCGGCAGACGATCGACGTTCAGGATCAGCGATCCCGGCATGATCCCATGATCCGCGGCAACGCTGTTTGCCACCACGTCGCGGACAGCGACGCCGATGCGCGGTTGCGCCCCCAGATGCAGCTTGCGCCTGATGTTGTCCGTGATCGGCCCCACCACAAGCCCGAGATCGCTGCGCACCTCGCGCGCCGGCCGGTCCTGCCGCGTGGCGGTGTTCGCCGCCGCTGGATCAGGCGGCAATTCGCCAATGACGACCGGCATGATCAGCGCCGCCCCGGCGCGCCATACCGTGAGGACAACCGTGCTGCCGACACGGCTTTCGGCGATTTGCCGATTGAGAATGCGCGGTTCCGCGGACAATTCATCACCGACCCTGATGATCACGTCGCCGACACTCAGCCCGGCCCGTGCCGCTTCGCTGTCATCGCCGACTGCGAGCACAATCGACCCGCTCGGCACAGCAAGACCAACCGCGGCGGCGATATCGGCGGTAACCGGTTGCACCCGGACGCCGATCGTTCCCAGACGGACGTGACCGTTGGAACGCAGGCGGTCGATGGTGAATCTTACGTCGTTGATGGGAATGGCGTAGCCGAGACCAACCGATCCCGTGTCGCTGCCGGCGCTGAACAGCGCCGTCCCGACGGCGATCACTTCGCCCCGCGCATTGAACACCGGGCCGCCCGAGTTGCCGCGGTTCAGCGCGGCATCGATCTGGATGAATGAATTGGACTCGCTCTCGGTCGTGCTCCGGCCCAGCGCGCTGATAATTCCTGCCGTAACCGTGCTGGCGAGACCAAATGGATTGCCGATCATAAACACGGAATCGCCAGGGTGCACCTTGTCACTGTCGCCGAACGTCACCGGCATCAGCGGTCGGTCGGCGCGGACCGCCAGCAGGGCAATGTCGCTCTGCTCGGCCGTGGCCAGCAGCGTGGCGCGCAACTGCGTGGTATCGTTCAGAATGACCGTTATATCCGCGGCATCGGCCACCGCGTGCCGGTTTGTAACGATGATCCCGGACGGGTCGATGACGAAACCGGACGCCTGCGTCCGCTTTTCCGCTATCGACGGTTGGTTGGTGATATTGCCGGCCACCGCGGACGTCTTCACATACGTCGTGACGGAGATGTTGACGACCTCCGGCAACAGGCCGGCAATCAGGTCTGCGGTCGATGCCGCCGGTTGGGCGGCCGCCGCCGACGCTCCCACCGCGAGGAGCACGATGCTCACAAAACTCAGGTGCGACCGTAGCGCGAGCATGCAATCCTCCCGTTCTGGGGCCGGACACGCCGAGAGTACCGGCGAGGCCTGGGCCTGTCATTCCCTGCCTCCTTCACCCCGGGTCAGCATTCCATGCAACGTGGCAGCCGATATCACCGGGATGGATAGTTGCAGCTCGGTCAGCTCGGCATCGCCGCTGACCAATGCATCCACGCCGGCACAAATCGCAAGCTGGATGAATACCATGTCGGTTCGGTCACGGCAGGCCGTGGGGAGACTCGGCAGCGCTGTGGGGAGTCGCGCAGTCTCGGCGAAGGGCAGGTAATCCGTAAGCAACGCGGCCTGCTCCGCCGGATCAAGGCGGAACTTCGGGTATGCGATCACGCGGATCAGTTCCGCGGCCGTTTCGCGACAGATCACTGGGACCGCGACGCCACTGACCCAGGCGAGGCGGAGCCAAGCCAGACGCCGGCTGAACGCCAGTGCGGAAACCACGACATTGGTGTCGAATACCAGTCGCAGGACGTTGGTCCCTAGTCTAGACCGGGCGACGGGCCGTGGCCACCGCCTCTGCCACATCGGCATCGGTGATCCCTAGCTCGGCCAGTTTACGTCGCGCCGCATCGGCACCGCCGAGGCGGGCCGGCGTCAGGACAACGCGGTCGCCTTCCACCGAGACCTCAAAGTACGGTGGTGCGCCGACCGCATCGACGATCCGTTTGGGCAGAGTGAGTTGGTTTTTGCTGGTCACCTTGGCGAGCATCAGTAAGGATGTAAGGAATCGCGATCCAATACGCAAGTAACGTGGGCGCTTCACACAACGCTCCCGGCGCCGCATGATCGCCGTCTGGCTGACTGGAGCAACGCCATGGACGACCAGCTTGTTGCGGCCCTGGCCAAGGCCGCCGGCCTGGAGAAAGCGCTCGCCGATTACCCCGAAGATGTCAAAGCCGCCGCCGCGCAGGCCATGAACACCGCCGCGGCCATCCAGTACCCCACCGATCCGACTGCCGAGCCCTGGCCGCCCATGCGTCCGGGACTCGGGCGGTGATCGCCGCCCACTGGCTCTCCGCCGCCGAGGCCTCCCGGGCCTTCGCCGCCCGCACCCTCTCGCCGGTGGAGCTGTGGACCGCGCTGCTGGCGCGTATCGAGGGCCTGCAGCCAAAACTGCACGCATTCATCCGCCTGGACGCGGACGCAGCCATCAGCGCAGCACGCACGGCCGAACACGAGATCACCGCGGGCCGGTCACGCGGGCCGTTGCACGGCATCCCGATCGGATTGAAGGACATCATCGACGTGGCCGGCCTGCCGACCACCTGCCACTCGAAAATCCTGCTCGACAATGTGGCAAAAGCCGATGCCGCGGTGACTTCGAAGCTGCGCGCCGCCGGCGCGGTGATAACGGGCAAGCTCGCCACGCATGAATTCGCTATCGGTGGCCCCAGTTTCGACCTGCCCTTCCCGCCGGCGCGCAACCCGTGGAACCCTCAGCATCATCCGGGTGGATCCTCGTCCGGATCAGGGGCAGGCGTTGCGGCGGGACTATTTCCGGTGGCGCTCGGGTCGGATACCGGCGGGTCCGTGCGCAATCCGGCCAGCGCCTGCGGGATCGTCGGGCTGAAGCCGACCTATGGGCTGGTGTCGCGCCGCGGCGTATTCCCGCTGTCCTACACGCTGGACCATGTCGGCCCGCTGGCGCGCACCGTGGAAGATTGCGCGCTGCTGCTGGACGCGATCGTCGGACATGATCCGGCCGATCCGGGCAGCACGCCCACCCACGCACGGGATTTCACGCATGACCTGCACCGCGGGGTGCGCGATCTGCGCATCGGTTTCATCAGGCATTTCCACGAAACCGACATGCCGGCGCACCCGGAAATGACTGCCGCACTCGAAGACGCCGCGCGCGTGCTGCAATCCGAAGGCGCCGAGGTGCGCACCATGCATCTCCCGACGCTGAACGAATTTGCCGGCGTGAACCGCGTGATCCTGACCAGCGAGGCCTGGTCCATCCACGCCCCCTGGCTGCGCGAACGACCTGGCGATTACGGCCAGTTGGCCCGCCGCCGTCTGATGCCTGGCGCCTTCATTCCGGCCGGCGATTACGTCGGCGCCCAGCGCCGCCGCGCGCAGATGATCGCCGCGGTCGAGGACGCCTTCCGCGACGTCGATGTCCTGCTCTGCGCCAGTTCCATGGACCCCGCCAGTCGCATCTACGATGCCGCCGAGACGGCGCGCACCTATTCGCGCCAGGCACGCACGCCGTTCAATGTCACCGGGCATCCCGCGCTGGCGATGATGGCGGGATTGTCGCGTGATGGGCTGCCCCTGTCGGTGCAGTTCGTCGGCCGGTACTTCCAGGACGCCACCGTGCTGCGCGTCGCCGCCGCGTACGAGCGGGCGACAGACTGGCGCAAGCGGCACCCACCGATCGGCTGAGCGACATGCATCCCGATCTGCCGGGCCCGACCTCCCGTATCTGGTTCTCGGAACGACTGCGGCTGCACTATGTCGATTGGGGCAATCCCGATGCACCGCCCTTGCTGCTGCTGCATGGCGGGCGGGATCATTGCCGCAACTGGGACTGGGTCGCGACGGCCCTGCGCGACCAGTGGCACGTGATCGCCCCGGACCTGCGCGGCCACGGCGACAGCGCCTGGTCGCTGTCCGGCCACTACACGATGGCAAATTACATCTACGATCTGGCGCAGCTTGTACACCAACAGAAGCTGGCACCCGTATCCATCGTGGCACATTCGCTCGGTGGGAACATCGCACTGCGCTATACGGGCATCTATCCCGAGACAGTGCGCCGGCTGGTGGTGATCGAGGGGTTGGGGCCGGGTCCGCGCTCGGCCACGAAACAGGACTCCCAGCCGATCGATGCGCGCATGCGCGACTGGGTGGATGAACAGCGAGCCATGGCGGGCCGGCTGCCGCACCGATACGCCTCGATCGAGGACGCGCTGAAGCGGATGCAGCAGGCGAACCGACGGCTGACTCCGGACCAGGCCCGGCACCTGACGCAGCATGCGGTCAATCAGAACGAGGACGGGACCTATAGCTGGAAATTCGATCCGTATGTGCGGATCTGGCCGCCCTACGACATGACCCGCGACGAGATCGCGGCGCTGTGGTCCCGCATCGCCTGCCCGACCATGCTGGTCTGGGGCAAAGACAGTTGGGCCACCGATCCGGCCCAGGATGGCCGGGCGGGGTATTTCGCCGATGCGCGCATATTAGCGGTCGAAGGCGCCGGTCATTGGGTGCACCACGACCGGCTGGAGCTGTTTTTGGCGGAAATCCGGGCGTTTCTGGCAGATTGACGGGCTTTTACGGAGTACTCTCGTAATCGGGCCGCCGGGTCACTACATTCGGCGGGTTGGCGCTTTTCGGTCTGGGCTGTACGTGCCTTGTGTGGCGCGTTCGCGTCCCGTTGTACTCCCTGAATGGAAAAGTACGTGGACCCGCATGGGGCGGGTCGCCAATTCGCGGAGTCTTGTTAATGACGACAGGTACAGTCAAGTGGTACAACAGCCAGAAGGGGTATGGGTTCATCCAGCCGGATGACGGATCGAAAGACGTGTTCGTGCACGTCTCAGCGGTCGAGCGGTCCGGCCTGGGGCACCTGAACGAGGGGCAGAAGATCAGCTTCGATGTGGAGCGCGGTCAGCAAGGCAAGTTCGCCGCCGTCAACCTCCAGCGCGCCTGACGCCTGAGCCGGCGTCGCGGCGCGGCGCCGGCATTTTGGGAGTCAATGATGCGCAGCTATAAGTTCACGGTTGGGGAGCAGGTGGTGTTCCTGCCGCAGGCTACGGACTACCACGTTCCTCGCGGGACGTACACGGTGGTCCGCCGCATGCCCTTTGAGGGCAACAATTGCTCTTATCGCGTAAAGAACACCGCTGACGGTCACGAACGCGTGATCCCGGAGAGCCAACTCGACCACCGATGAGTCGGCCCGCCCGGCGGCAAATTGCATAGAACGAGCGCTCGCGCCAGCATCGCCGGCGGGAGGACTCCGGCATGGACCTGATCATCTGCAACGCGCGGCTGGC
>DATIMO010000638.1:0-19556 GCA_035475215.1 Acetobacteraceae bacterium
GTTCCACGATATACGCCTTGTGCGCGGCCAGGGCCGTCTCGAACTGACGGATCAGATCGCCGGCGTCGGAGCGCAGGCGCGCAGTGCGGTGCAGTGCCTCAATGGCGATGTGATACCGGCTGATCCCGTTCACCACCAGCATGTCGAACGGGGTGGTTGTCGTACCTTCCTCCCGGTATCCTTTTACATGGAATCGACTTGGATCTGGCCGGCGATAGATCAGCTCGTGGATCAGCAGCGGGTAGCCGTGAAACGCAAACACCACCGGCGCGCTGTCTGTGAACAGATGAGTGAACGACTCATCATCCATGCCGTGCGGATGGTCGCCCTTCGATTCCAGGGTCAGCAGGTCGACGACATTGACGACGCGCACTTTCAGCGCTGGCATGGCTTCACGCAGCAGCCATGCTGCGGCGACGGTTTCGCGTGTCGGGATATCGCCGGCGGCAGCTAGCACGACATCCGGCTCGCCCTCGCAGGACGCCCATCCCCAGATCGATGCGCCTTGCGCGCAGTGCTGCCGGGCGGCCTCCATGTCCAGCCACTGCCACTGTGGCTTCTTCGATGCCACGATCAACGTCACGTAGCCCTCGCTCCGCAGGCAGTGGTCCGTCACGGCCAGCAGGCAATTGGCGTCCGGTGGCAGATAGATGCGGATCTCGGACGACTTCTTCATCATCATCGTGTTGATGAAGGTTGGGCCCTGGTGACTATAGCCGTTGTGGTCCTGCTCCCAGACATGACTGGTCAGCAGGAAGTTCAGCGAAGCGACCGGCCTGCGCCAAGGCAGATCGGCCGCCATTTTCTGCCACTTCGCGTATTGCCCCATCATCGTATCGACAATGCCGATGAACGCCTCATAGCAGGCGAAAATGCCGTGGCGCCCGGACAGCAGATAGCCTTCCAGCCAACCCTCGCAGCAATGCTCAGACAGGATGTCCATTACCCGCCCGCCGCGTGCCATCGCGACATCAGTCGGAATCAGCGGCAGGTCCCACGCACGCTCGGTGGCCTCGAACACCGCACCCAGGCGGTTGGAATTGGTTTCGTCCGGACAGAATAGGCGAAAGTTGGCCGAGTTGGCGCGGAAAACATCGCGCAGCCAACCACCAAGCACGCCGGTGTTTTCCGCTTCTGCGGCGCCCGGATACACCAGCTCCACCGCGTGGCCACCTGCATCCGGCAATTCCAGCGGGTGCTTGAGCAAGCCGCCGTTGGCGTGCGGTGAGCGTCCAAGCCGGCGCCTTGGCTCTGGCAAGATGGCGCTGATCGGGGCGATGGGTTGCCCATTCGCGTCGAATAGCTCGTCCGGACGATAACTGCGCAGCCACGCCTCCAGCGCGCGCAGATGCGCCGGATTGCTGCGCGGATCCATGATCGGCACTTGGTGGCTGCGGAACGTCCCGACCACCGGCTGCCCGTCCAGCGTCGCCGGGCCCGTCATGCCTTTCGGTGTGCGCAACACGATCATCGGCCATCCGGAATAGGCCGGAGCACCGCTCGCTTTCCGCGCCCGTTGTTGCAGTTGCCGGATTTCAGCGTGCGCCCAGTCCATCGCCTCGGCCAAGGGCGCGTGCACGGCGCGCGGCGTGTCTCCGGCGACCTCGCGCATGGTCCAACCGCAACCACGGAAATAGGCTGTCAGCTCCTCTGATGTCATGCGGGAGAAGATTGTCGGCCCCGACAGTTTCACTCCGTTCAGATGCAGTATCGGCAGGACCGCGCCATCGTGGTCCGGATCAAGGAACTTGTTGCAGTGCCAGGAGCCGGCAAGCGGACCCGTTTCGGCCTCGCCGTCCCCCACCACACAGGCAACAATCAGGCCGGGGTTGTCGAGCACAGCGCCGAACGCATGCAGCAGCGAATAGCCAAGCTCGCCGCCTTCGTGAATCGCACCGGGGGTCAGCGCCGTGAGGTGGCTTGGGAAACCATTCGGCCAGGAAAACGCGCGGATCAGCCGAGCCATTCCGGCTCCGTCACGCCGGTATTCGGGGTAGATTTCGCCGAGCGTTTCCTCCAGCCACAGGCAACCCAGAATGGCGGGTGCGCCATGTCCGGGGCCGACCATCAGCATTGCTTCGGCATCGGTGTCCTGGATCAGCCGGCTGAGATGGGCATAGACCAGATTGAGCCCAGGTTGGGTGCCCCAGTGCCCAAGCAGACGCGGCTTGATGTGCGCCGGGGCCAGCGGCGCGGTCAGGCGCGTGTTGTCGCGCAGGTAGATCTGCGCCGCACCCAGGAAATTCGCGGCACGCACGAAAGCGTCGAGCTGCTCGGCCCGCTCGTTCGACAAGGGCATCGCTGGGGATCCTCGTTCAATGAAACCGTGGCGCTATCGGCTTACAGGAACCAGCCACCCTGCCGGATCACGCTTGGGTTACCAGGTGGCGAACATGATCGTGACGGCAACCGCCATTACTGCAGTGCTCAGCCAACCCATCACGAACAGCGGCCATGGAAGCGTGAACCGGCCCATGACTTTCGGCTGCATTGCCATGACCATGATCACCGCCATCAGCGGCACCGCGACAATTCCGTTCAGTACGGCGGACCAGAACAGCGCCTTGATCGGGTCCAGATCGACGAAATTGATGAAGATACCGACCAGAGTTGCGACCGCGATCGTCACATAGAATGCCTTGGCGTCGAGTGGTCGGCGCGCCAGGCCAGTAGGCCATTGCAGAGCCTCCCCCAGTGCATAGGCGGCCGACCCGGCCAGCACCGGGATGGCCAGCAGTCCTATCCCGATGATTCCAAAGGCAAACAGCACGAACGTGAATTCCCCGGCGATCGGGCGCAGCGCCTGCGCCGCCTGAGCCGATGTCTGAATATCGGTGATCCCGTGCACATGCAGCGTCGCCGCCGCGGCAATGATGATGAACAGGCTGATCAGGTTGGAATACCCCATCCCGAGATATGTGTCGAAACGGATCCGACCGATCTCGCGCTTCGCGCCCAGCGGCGCCTCCAGCAGCGATGGGATGTGGTGTACCTGTTCGTCTTCCGCCTCCTGCGATGATTGCCAGAAGAAGCAGTATGGGGTGATTGTGGTTCCCAGCACCGCGACAATCGTTACGACATAGTCAGTGCTGAGGATAAAGCTCGGCACCACCGTGTCGCGGACCACCTGCGGCCACGGCACATCGACAGCCAGCGCGACCGCTACATATGAAAACAGCGACACCGCGGCCCATTTCATGAAGCGGACGTAGCGATCGTAGTGGGAGAAGGTTTCCAACGCGGCGCACCCCACCGCGAAGCAGATGACATAGAAATGTGCCGGGCCGTGAATGAGCAGCTCCAACGCCGCGCCCATGGCGCCGAGATCGGCCCCCAGGTTCAGAGTGTTCGCGATGATCAGCAGCAGAACGATCGAGCGCAGGAGCCACGCCGGATAATGTTGGCGAATATTGCCGGCGATACCGCGACCGGTGACGCAACCGATTCGTGCGCTGACCTCCTGTATCGCGGCCATCAGCGGGAACACGAACAGCATGACCCAGCACATTGCTGTGCCGAACTGCGCGCCGGCCTGGGAATAGGTGGCGATACCGCTCGGGTCGTCATCCGACGCACCGGTGATCAGGCCCGGCCCGAACCGCGCCAGCCAGCCGCGCCGCCCGGCGCTGGCCGGCGCCCGGTGCAAGGCGATCCGACCCGCCAACGGCAATGCCGCCCGGAGCCGATGGGCCAGAGTGTGCTGATGCGCGCTCATTCAGGTGGTGATGTCCTTCTCGCGATCGTCACAGCCACGTTACCATTGCCGCGGTGGCACCAGCCGCAACTACCAGCAGCAACAGGGCGCGCGTGATCGATGCCATGCGCGGCCCAGGGAATTCCGGAGGCAGACGCTTGCGACCGGTCAGCATCGGCCACAGCAGGTTGTGTCGCTTGACCACGGCATAGGTCAGAACCGCCAGTACGTGCAGCACGATCGCCGCCAGCAATGCGTCCCACAGGATGGCGTGCAGCTTGTTGATCAGGTTCGCGACGGGCGCGGGCGCAAGCTCGGTGAACGGACCCTGGTCGGCGATATCGTTATTCACGTAGACCCCGGTCAGCGTCAGCCCGAGCAGCAGCAGTATCAGCACCAGCACCATCCAGCCGCCTGCCGCATTGTGACCGATCTGCGTATCGGGCTCACGATGGTGCAAGTGCGAAAGATGCCGAATCCCCGCCATCGGCGACACCAGGAAGCGGGAGAACCGTGATGTATCGCTCCCGAACACGCCCCATAGCAGACGGAACACGACCAGCGCCAGCAACGCCTCTCCGGTCAGGACGTGCCATTTCGTCCAACTCAGCCGGAAGGTGATGTAGCAGGCCGCGACCAACACGACGCTCAGCCAGTGGAACAGGCGGGTCGGTGCATCCCAGACAAGCACTTTGCGTATGGCCATGACATCATTCTGGGTTGAACCGCCCGCATCGACAAATGCTTACGCCACCCGCAACTGCCGCAGCCGCACCAGACTGATCAGCGTGGCGGCGCCGGCCGCGGCGACCGCCAGCGCCAACGCCAGACGCACACCACCGGCGATACCGCCTCCAGCCGCCCCGGAGAGCCCAAATGTCAACGCCACCAGGGCGCTACCGTTGGTCTGCCCCAGCAGCCGCGCGGTGGACAGCATCCCGCTTGCACCCCCGCTCCGTTCCGGCGGCGCCGAGCCGATCAACAGCCGGTTATTGGGCGACTGGAAGAACCCGAATCCGAACCCGCATACGGCCATGCGCCACGCCACCTCCGCCCAGCCGGTCTGCGCCGGCATGGTCAGCAGAAGCAGCAGCCCCACGGTCATCACCGCGAGCCCCATCGCGCCCAGCAGCCCCGGCGATGATCGATCCGACAGCCGCCCGGCCACCGGTGCCACGAACACAATAATCGCCGGCCATGGCGTGATCAGCAGGCCGGTGGCGATCTGCGATTTGCCGCTCACGTCCTCGAACAGGAACGGCAGCGATACATAGGCCAGCGTCTGCGCGGTGAACGAATAGATCGATGTGGCGACGGACAGCGCGAACACCGGCCGTCGGAACAGATCCACCGGCAGCATCGGGGCGGACATGGCGCGCTCGCGGCGGATGAACGCGGCACCGATCAGCACTGCAACCGCCAATTCCGCGATCGCCCAGGTGGTTCCCGCACGGCGCCCGATCTGCTCCACGGCGATCATCAGCAGGCCAAGCGTAACGGCATTCAGTGCCGCCCCCGCAAAATCGAACCGATGACCGGATCGTGGGGTTGCCGGCAAAGCGCGCGCTGCAAAGCACAAAGCAATCAGCCCGAGCGGGACATTGATCGCGAACAGCCAGTGCCAGCTTGCCACCGACAGGATCGCCGCGGCGACTGTCGGACCCGTAGCGGACGATGTGGCAACCACGAACGCATTGAATCCGACCGCCCTGCCCAGCATCGCACGGGGAAAGATGAAGCGAATGAGTGCGGTGTTGACGCTCATGATACCGGCGCCGCCGAGCCCCTGCACGACCCGGGAGAACACAAGCATCGGCAACGAATGCGACAGTGCACAGCCGAGCGAAGCCACGGTGAACACGGCCAGCCCCACCCAATACACCCGGCGATACCCGATGATGTCGCCCAGCGATGCCAACGGCAGCAGCGCCACCGTCACCGCTAGCTGATACGCGTTCACCACCCAGATCGATGCTGCTGGCGTGGTGCCCAGCTCGTGCGCAATGGTTGGCAGCGCGATGTTGGCGATCGCCGAATCGAGCACGGACATGCTGACGGCAATGGCCATGGTGGCGAGCGCGCTACGTCGTTCGGCCGGTGGCAGGCCGTCCGCAGGCGCGGGAGATAAGGGCTGCATCCGGCCAACTTGACCTCCACGCGTCCGGTCAACAAGCTCTTGCCATTATGCAACTGCCGCAGCACGAAGCCGTAATCCGTCCCGAATGGATCGACGCCAACGGGCACATGAATCTCGCGTACTATATCGTCGTGTTCGATCACGCGACCGATACGGTATTCGATGCGTTGGATATTGGCTCGGCGTATCGTCAGCGCACCGGTTACTCGTCGTTCATCGTCGAAACGCACACGCAGTATGAGCGCGAGGTTATGGTGGATGAGCGTGTGGTCGTTGCCAGCAGGCTGCTGGGTGTCGATGGAAAGCGGTTGCACCTGTTTCATGAAATGTTCCGCACCGGCGCGCCGGAGCGGGTCGCGGCCCACGAGCTGATGTGCCTGAACATCGATCTGACGAGTCGGCGCGTCGTGCCGTTCCCGCCGGAACAGCAAATTGCGTTAACCGATGCAGTAGTGGCACAATCGGGGTTGAAATTGCCGAAAGGCATAGGCCGACGAATCGCGATGGGCTAGGCGCCTTCTGAAAGCTTCAGTACGAGATTTTCATTCCGGCACCTTCATTTCGTGCTATGACTCTCGGTACCGGTTCGAGAGGCGTACGCAACATGAGCGAGACTCTGTCACAGGACGAGTGGATCAACCGCGTTCTGGGCATCAGCTATAGCCGGACGACGCCGAGCAAGAATCAAAAGCAGGTCAAATTCGCGCCGATCCCCACGAACATCCCGCCGCCGGACGGCAGCGGGATCAGGCTTGGCCAGAGCAGAGCGCGTTCCAAGAACGCCTCGATCACACCACCGCCGCCGCCGCTGCAACCGAATGATTTCATCGGTGACGGCGGTCGGAAGATCACCATCGCCAAAAGCCCCAAGGGCGGCACGTTGTTCACCTCGCCGTCGCCCCCGGTGCGCGAGATCACCTTTTCCGGCGGCGGTGGCAAGGGTGCCGCGCTGCCCGGTGCAGTAAAGGCGCTGGAAGACGGCGGCATACTGAAGGATGCCACCAAAATTGCCGGCGCCTCGGTCGGCTCGATGACAGCAGCGTTGGTGGCGGCGGGGATAACCGCCAAGGAATTCACCGACGTCGCCAACCAGGATGCGACGACCGCGCAGATCACCGAGGGAACGGGCGGGACCAAAATGGGACTGCTGCTGCGCACGATGGAAAACCGGGGCAGTCCGCTGACCGGCCAGGGGCTGGAAGACGTCGTGCGCGACGTCCTGGATGAGACGTTGCGAAAGCGGATCATGGAATACGTCGAGCAGTGCGGCGATGCTGGCAAAGCGCCGGACAAGACAGTGACCGGCATCGCCAAGGATCTCAGCGGCAACAAGGCGGGACCGACGTTTCTCAATTACCGCCAGTTGTCCAAGGTCATCCCGGCGATCAAGGAGATCGTCATCACCGGAACCTACACCACGGAATTCGAGACCGAGGACGATGAGGAAACGGACGGCAAGGGCAAGCAGGGAGCCGGTAACGAGAAGAAGAAGCTGAAGAAGGTCAAGGACGGCAACGAACTGGCGCAGCTCTACGTTTTCGATGCCGACAGCGAGCCGGACATGCAGGTCGCCATAGCGGTGCATGCCTCGGCTTCATTCCCCGGGGCTTTCAAGCCGGTGGATATTGCGCTGTCCACCGGCATGACAGTTCGCTTCATCGATGGCGGGGTGATGAACAACACCCCGACCTCATCCAGTATCGGCAATGAACGCAAGCTCGATCCAATGCCCGATCGCCGCGGCATGACCTTCGTGTTCGAAGATGAAGACACCAGTGCCGGGCTGCTCAAGGGAAAGGTCACGCCGAAGCAAGGCAAGATGGCACAAATCATGGATTGGGTGGTCGGCGCTGACAATGCAGCCGCGGAATATGCCAAGAACCGCGACATGACCGATCGCCCGGAAGAAATCGTGGTCGTG
Source organism: Acetobacteraceae bacterium (assembly GCA_035475215.1). Classification (GTDB taxonomy): domain Bacteria; phylum Pseudomonadota; class Alphaproteobacteria; order Acetobacterales; family Acetobacteraceae; genus DATDIC01. Next base: position 7,753 of record DATIMO010000638.1, read on the forward strand.
CCGCTACAGCTCACGCTGCCGCCCAAGAAGGGAGGCAAAAAAGAACAGCATTTCGATATGCGCGGAATGATGAGCGGCACACTCAATTTCAATCTGCCGATGGATGCCAAGCTGGGCTTCCAGCAAAAGACCGAGAAGGCCACCAACGAGCAAATAGAGCGTGAAAAGCAGCCGAAGACGCAGGAGTTCGCCTCCGATTCACAGATGTTCGTCTCGATCAGCATGGCGGATCTGAAAACCCTCAAGACCAGCGGCTACCCCGGCGCCGGCGATGCCTTGGTGTTCCGCGAGCGAGTGACGGAGATGATCGAAAAGCTGGTCGAAGCGGTCAAGAACGAGAACGCGAAGGACGGTGGCCGTACGGCCAATGTGCTGAAAGACAAGAACGCGACCATGGCGTTGGACGAGCTTGATACCCTGGCCGGCAAGAATATCGATTTCCAGGGTTATGTCGGGCGAGAGATGAACCGTGGCCCGCTTGACGGCCTGCTCGACGCCATCCGCAAGGGCGGCCCCAAAAGCGATGCCATGGCAGCGACCTTCGCGGTCAGTGACGCGCTCAAGGCGCACACCTACGCCGACAATGTCCTCAAGCAACTGGTCTACCCGAAGATGAAGCGCGAGCGCGAAGGCGGCGCTGGGATCGAGACGCTGCTGGTTGTTGAAGGCCTGCTGCGCGCGGCGAAGGCGCCGGACGATGTCAATGACGCGCTGACCATCGCGATCAAGCACTTCAGGAACAAGTCGGACAAATCGCTCCCCCACCGAGGTCACAAGAAATTTGCCCAGGAGTTGCAACGCCGCATGATGCCGAAGGCGGCCTGAACAAATCCTGCCGATCGGAACCCGCTCGGCCAATCGCGATGAAAGGCTTGCCAATGTTTGCACGCACCCAGGCTTTGTATGACGAGCTTGCCAAGACACTCGGCGTGGACGCGCTGCCGGTCGATCAGAACGGCGGTGTCCAGCTTTCGGTCGGCGACAATTCGAGCGTCGTCCTGTTTGCTGAGAATGAGATCTCGCTGCTGCTGGTCTCCCCGGTCACGGCGTTGCCGAAACAGACCGATTACGGCACCGCCTTGTGGCTGCTTCGTCGCAACTTCTACGACAGCCCGATCGCGCCGTTCCGGGTGTCCTGCGATATCGCGGGCAACATCGTCGTGTGGGGACGCGTGCCGGTTGAGGGCATGACCGGCAAGCAGTTGTCCTCACTGCTCGACGCACTGGCCGCCGAGGCGGACTTCATCCGCGAAGAGGTTGAAGTTGATGACAGCCCTGACGAGGACGAAGCGGACGACGCGGCGTAAGCAATAGGCAAATGCCGACAGATCAACTGCGGCGCTATAGCGTAGGCCCTGTGACCTGGCTCACAGCATCCCCGAGGGAGAAAGCTAAGCTACCCCGCTGATGGGGAGGCGCAGCCATGGAAAACCAGGCAGGCCAGGTCATTTCAGACCCGCGCAAGCGCTTGCAGGAACTGTTATCAGACATCAAGGTGCTGCTAGGCTATCTTGGCCAACTTTGCGACCCGGTGCTGCAGGCCCATTTCGAGGATACCCGCAAGAATGTCACGGATGTTGTGCGACTGCGCAGCACTCCACCCTGCCGCACGTATCACCACTTCCTGTCGCGTCTGGCCATCATTGGTTTGGCTGTAGTACAAGGTAAAACCATCGAAGAGATCCAGAATCTGCCTGCGTCAATAACCAGGACTGATGGCGCAAGCCCGTCGCCAGAAGGTGATGAAACCCAGGATAGTATTTCTTTCCTTTACTGGAGCCGCGATTTTCTGGCGAGCGTCGCCGCACCGGCAACCATCGAAACCATTGCGATTACCCAGGCTTATATCGAAGAGCGCACGCGTGGGCCGCGATCCTGGCCGATCGGCAGATGGTTCAATCGCGATGCCAATCGCCAGGAACGAGAAGAATTGCGAACGCTTGATCTGCGCCAGGTCGTGGCCGTGAACCTCTCCACCAGGGTTCGTTATCTGCAACGATGGGCGCTGGGTATGGTAGCGGTAACGCTGCTTACCTCCATTTTCGCCCTGTCCGGCCGCTTGGCCCTGCAACAACAACACGACGCAGTCGCCGCTTTCACGAAATCAAACGCAATGGTCCAGGCCTATCTGCACGACCATCGGGACATCCTGACGACGTTCCACGATCAACTCGGCGATCTGACTTCCGACACCGACGAGGTAAGAGCAGTTTGCATGGGCCAGACGCCAACCGCCCACGGCGATAACCTCGGCATTCGTGAAGCAAGTTTTGTCCCCGTACCGCTGCCTTCACGAACTCTGTCATCGCAGACTACCGTAATTGTTGTGCCGGGCTGCGGTGAATTTTGCCGCGAGTTCCGACGAATGTTCTCCGTCACGCTCCACCTCCAGTCCTGGAACAGCATCGTTACGCGAGGACCCTCGATCCATATCCCTTGGACCACAGTGTCGCTTGGGGTTCCGGAGCTGTTCGGGGTCGTACCACTAACAATCAATCAGCTTGCAAATGATATGACAGAGACGTCCTGCCGTGAAATAGGCGGGCCTTTCGCCGCCAGACTGAAGCAGGAAACCGACTGCGCCCGCATCTTCTACAACATGATCGAAATTTCGGAAGACGTCGCAAGTTCGATCCTCGGAGCGCTGACGCTCTATCTGCTGCCGTGCCTCTATGCATATATCGGTGCGGTGGCCGCCACCATGCGTATGCTGCGTCGCAAGATCGACGCGTACCAGCTCAGCTTCACCGATCGCGGCCGGATCGGACAGAACCTCGTGCTGGGGGTTATGTGCGGAGCCATGATCGGCCTGTTTGCCGGATATCTGTTGCACGCTGATGCCGCCCAGGGTCTTGGTTTGTCAGCGTTGGCTCTGCTTGCCGGCTACAATGTTAGCGGCGTGTTCGGCTTTATCGACGAACTTTCCGATCGCGTTTTTCGCCCAGCAAACGGCACTGCCCCCGCTAAGGTTTGAGGCTAAGTCACGACACTCGCAGCGGCGTACCCGTCGCGGCCTGCACGTCCCGCAGCGTGATTCCCGGCGCGAGTTCACGCACCCGGAACCCCTCGGCGTGGGCCGGCTCGAACAGCCCGTAATTCGTGGCCACCAGCTTGACCACGCCACGAGCCGTCACCGGCAACGCGCAGTGCTCGATCAGCCGGGCCCGTCCGTCACGGGTGGTGTGCTCCATGATCACGAATACACGCTTGGCGCAGGCTGCCAGGTCCATCGCCCCACCGATCCCGCCGCCCTTGGCGCCGGCCACCTTCCAGTTGGCGAAATCGCCCGATTGCGCAACTTCGTAGGCACCCAACACCGTCACGTCGATCCGGCCGCCACGAATGATGGCAAACGAATCGGCGTGGTGGACCACGGCTGCGCCGGGATTCAGTGTCACGTTCTGCCCACCGGCATTCACCAGGTTCAGATCTTCCTCGCCAGGGGGTGCAATCGGGCCGTAGCCGATCACGCCGTTTTCGGAATGATAGATGATCCGCCGGCCGCCGATATCCGTGTTTGAACACAGCGTCGGCATGCCCACGCCGAGATTGACGATCCAGCCGTCCTGGAATTCATGCGCGATGCGGTCCGCCATCTGCTGACGGGTCCAGCCCTTTGCGTTCGTATCGCTCATCGCCGCCGCTCCTGGCGCCGCACGGGCCAGATACCGTCGGGCGGCGGCGGCACCTTGACAAGTCGATGGATGAAAATGCCCGGCGTGTGCACCTGGTCCGGGTCGATGGAGCCCACCGGAACAATATCCTCGTCAACTTCGACAATTGCGATGCGCGCTGCCATCGCCATCACCGGATTGAAGTTACGTTGCGAACGATGATATTGCAGGTTGCCGAATGCGTCGGCCCGCGTCGCGCGCAGGAACGCGTAGTCCACCGGCAACGCGTATTCCAGCAGATACTCGCGTCCGTTGAACACTCGCGTCTCACGCCCATCCGCCAGTTCCGTCCCTACCGCCGTGGGCGTGTAAAAGGCGGGTATTCCGGCGCCGGCGGCGCGCAACCGCTCGGCTAGCGTGCCCTGCGGGACCAATTCGGCCTCCACATCGCCGGATTCATAGTATCTGGTGAACGGCAATACGTCTGACGCGCGGGTCCCTGCGGTAAAGGCACAGATCACCTTGCGCACCTGTCCCTGCTCAACGAGCAGTCCGAGGTCCGGCATCCGCGGTTGTTGCGCGCCGCCGGTGGTATTGGCGATGCAAGTCAGGTTCTTCGCGCCATGCTCGGCCAAGGCGCGAATCAGATTGAATGGTGCACCCGGCATCGCGAACCCGGCGAACGCGATCGTGGCACCATCCGGGATGTCGCATACCGCATCACCGAATGTCGCATACTGCTTTCCGGTCATTCCCGCAGTGTCCCCCCGGGCTTGGCGATCAATCGACACACCACGGCGCCTGTCAAGCCGGTCGCCCGACCAGGGGAAAAATCTGGCGGCCGGCCGGCATTTTGCGCTACTGTATTTTACCGTTCCAGGCAGGCTTGGCATGACTCTCTCCCAATCGAGCCCCGAGGTTGAGGGGTTCCATGACCCCGACACCGGCACCGTCACGTATCTCGTGGTCGATGCGGCGACCCGGAATGCCGCGATCATCGATCCGGTGCTCGACTACGACCCGAAGGCAGGACGCACTACCACGCGATCGATGGACGCGATCATCGCCCGCATCCGCACGCAAAACGTCACCGTGGAATGGGTGCTGGAAACCCACGTGCACGCCGATCATTTATCGGGCATGGCGCATATGAAACATGTCGTGGGCGGACGAATCGCCATCGGCAACCGCATCGACCTCGTGCAGCAGGCGTTCAAAGGGATTTTTGGGTTCGAGCGGGATTTTCAGGTCGATGGCAGTCAGTTCGACCGGCTGTTCGCCGACGATGAAGGATTTTTCCTTGGCCGCATTCCGGGCCGCGTGCTGCACACGCCCGGCCACACGCCGGCCTGCGTCTGTTATCTGATCGGCGATGCCGTGTTTGTCGGCGATACGCTGTTCATGCCGGACGCCGGCACAGCACGCGCCGATTTCCCCGGCGGCGAAGCCGCGCAGCTATACCGCTCCATCCGCCGCATCCTTGCACTGCCACCGCAAACCCGCATGTTCATCTGTCACGATTATGGTCCCGGGGGCCGCAAGCCGGCATGGGAAACCACGGTCGGCGAACAGCGCGCCAGCAACATCCACGTGCACGATGGCATATCAGAGGACGATTTCGTCGCCCTGCGCACCGCGCGCGACAAGACACTGGCGATGCCGGCGCTGATCATCCCGTCCGTGCAGGTCAATATCCGCGCCGGTGAGTTGCCACCGCCGGCTGAAAATGGCGTCCGCTACCTGCGCGTGCCGGTAAACGTCCTTTGATGGCAAGTGCCGCGACGCTTCGCCCCATCGGCGTGATCAGCACGCCATTCCGCACGATCGCTGAGTGTCCCCGCAATGGTCGTCAGCCGCACCCGGCGCCCCAGTGTCGCGCCCGAGTGTTCGGCGAATTCGTGCCGGGGCTGAACAGCCTCGACGGATTCACGCACCTGATCCTGCTCTACTGGCTCGATCAGGTGCGCGATGTGGCTCTGAATTTGGTTCCCCCATTCGATGGTCAGTCGCGCGGCGTATTCGCCTCCCGCTCGCCCGCGCGGCCAAATCCTGTCGGGCTGTCCGTGGTCGCTTTCGACGGATTTGACGGTCCCGATACGCTGCTGGTCCGCTATCTCGACTGCGTGGACGGAACCCCGCTGCTCGATATCAAGCCGTATTTGCGCACCACCGATGCCGAGCCGAACGCCGGCATGGGCTGGCTGGACAAGCATGCGACCCGTCGCGGCGACTGAGTGCGCGGGTCGCCGGTACATTCGATCTTCAAGGATTGATTTTCGCGCGGCTCTGCTTCAGTTCTACCCACGCCCAGCCCGCGCGTAGCCGCCGCTGACAACCGAGGGACGCCACCATGATCGAACGAGACGTGATCGTCACCACGAAGCACGGCACGATGCCCAGCTTCCTGGTCGCGCCAGAGGGGACGCAGCGGCATCCTGGAGTCATTTTCTACATGGATGCTCCGGGCATTCGCGAAGAGCTGCGCAATATGTGCCGGCGCATCGCCAAGCACGGATATGTCTGCCTGCTGCCGGACATGTACTACCGGCTGGGCACGGTCCGCTTCGACATCCCGCACCGCAACGACGCCATGTCGGCGGTGATCCGGGCGTCGATGAACAGTCTTACGAATGCTCTGGTCACCGATGATACGGCGGCGATGCTGGCGTTTCTTGACGCACAGGATTCGGTCACGCCCGGTCCTGTCGGCTGCGTCGGACATTGCATGAGCGGACGCTACATCACTACGGTTGCGGCCCGCTTCCCGCATCGGATCCGCGCCGCCGCTTCGCTCTACGGGGTTGGCATCGTGACCGAGGAAGACGACTCCCCCCACAAGCTGCTGGGCGACATGACCGGAGAACTGTATTACGCCTTCGCCGAGCATGATCAGTCGGTTCCGGCGCATGTGATACCGGCGCTGAAAACCGCATTGGACAAAGCCGGAACGAAGCATGCGCTCGAGGTTTATCCGGGCACACATCACGGCTTCTGTTTCCCGGAGCGACAGGTGTATGACGCGACGGCCGCAGAGGCGACGTGGGAGAAGATCTTTACACTTTGGGACCGGCATCTGCGCTGATGCAGCACTCGATTGCGATTCGGGCCTGTTTCGGAGCATGAACAGCCCTTGAGTCGACCGCAACAACTGTCCGGAACAGCGGCGGTATCCCGTGCGCTGCTTCCGCTGCCCGGCTTCGGCCGGGGGTTGACCGCATGGGATGCGCCAAAGCTCAGTGCCTCCCGCCCGATTGTCGCTGTGCTTTGTTTCGTCGGATTTGTCGCGATCTGGACCGTCTATGCCAGCATCGCCGGATCCGGTCTGTCACTGCACGGCGACGTAGCCGAGGCCTATGTGTGGGGGCGCGAGTTTCAGCTCGGCTATAATCAGCACCCGCCCTTCTGGGCCTGGATCGCCGGCCTGTGGTTCATGGTATTCCCGAACCAGAACTGGTCGTTTCACCTGCTGGCCGTGCTCAATTCCGCGCTGGGACTGCTCGGCGCCTGGTACCTGCTTGGGCGCCTTGCCACGGAATGGGAGCGGCGAGCATCGCTTATGCTGCTGCTGTTGACGCCGTTCTATACGTTTCTCTGCTTCAAGTACAACGCCAATACGATATTTTTGTCGATCTGGCCCTGGACCCTGTACTTCCTGATCGGATCACTGCAAACAAGACGCGCACATTCGGCAATCGGTCTGGGCCTGATGCTGGGCATCGCGCTGCTGTCCAAATACTACGCCGTCATACTTGTCGGGACCTGCTTTGCCGCATCTCTGGTGCACGCGGATCGAGCTGCCTGGTATCGCTCCGGAGCGCCCTGCATCGCCGCTTCGCTATGCGCGCTGCTGTTCCTGCCGCACGCGGTCTGGCTGCTGCACGCCGATGCGCCACCGGTCGTGTATATCTGGGGTCGGACAGGCATCGGGTGGCTCCGTTCCATCGGCTACGGAGCGGAGTTCCTGATTGCCGTGCTGCTGTATCATGGTCTCTCGCTTCTGCTGATCGTCACCGCGGCATCCCCGACGCGCCGCCTGCACGAATGGCTTCGCCTGCGGCAAGATCCCGTGCTGGTCACGCTGGTGTTGACCCCGGTGCTGCTGACGATCCTGTTCGGCTTCCTGTTCGAGCTGAAGATTTCATCCAACATGGCGGTCGGCGTTTTTCCGCTTCTGCCGCTGCTGGCGATCCGCACCGTGCGGAACGTCGATACGCATCGCCTGTTCCTGCGAAGCCGCCGGTTTGTCTTGGCGGTAACGACCGGAGCGTTGGTTGCCTCTCCGGTCATTGCCGGTGTCGTCTTCGCCTCCGACAGTGATCCGGGGGCGAAGGAGCCGCGTCAGGAGCTGGCGCAGTTCGTGACCAAGCTGTGGCATGAACAAACGCAAGCCCCGCTGCGCATCGTGGCCGGGTCCGATCCGTACGAGAACGCGATCGGGTTCTACAGTCCCGACCGTCCGTCGGTGTTCATCGATTTCAGCCGCCGCCGCGCGCCGTGGATTACGCCGGCGGCGATCGCGAAAGATGGGCTGCTCGCGGCATGCGTGCAGGGCGATTCGATCTGCGCCGATCACGCCGCGCAACTGCCGCTGGCACGGGTCCACCAGTTCGACGTGACGCTGAGTCATGCATTCCGGGGCAGCAGCCGGCCACCGGTGACGTTCGATATCTACCTTCTGCCGCCAGGTCATTGAGCGCCGATTTCCGGGTACGTCCCGACGGGTTTAATCTGACCCGATGTCCTATCCCACGCACCTGCTCCCGACCACCGTTGTCGGCAGCTACCCTCAACCCGAGTGGCTCGTTGATCGCTCAGTGCTGCATGCGCACGGTGTACCCCGGACCCACGCGCACGACATCTGGCGGGTGCCGGAGCCCTGGCGCGAGGCGGCCCAGGATGACGCGACCATTCTGGCAATCCGTGACATGGAACGCGCCGGCATCGACATCGTCACCGACGGCGAGATTCGGCGGGAAAGCTATTCCAACCGGTTCGCACTGGCACTGGACGGGATCGATGAGCATCGCCCCGGCATGCTCCGCCGTGGCGACCGGGCCACGCCGGTGCCGCGTGTGGTCGGGCGCATCCGGCGCCAGCACCCTGTCGAGCTTCGCGACGCACAGTTCCTGCGGCTGAACACCGATCGGGCCACCAAGATGACCCTGCCGGGCCCATTCACTTTGTCGCAACAGACCGAAAACGCATTCTATGCCGACGAAGCCGAGCTGGCGATGGACTATGCCGCAGCAGTGAACGCCGAGCTGCGCGACCTCAAGGCGGCCGGCATCGATGTCGTGCAACTTGATGAGCCCTGGGTGCGCACCGCACCCGACAAGGCGGTACGCTGGGGCGTCAGCGCGATCAATCGCGCGTTTGACGGCATCGAGGGACCGACGGTGGTGCATCTGTGTTTCGGTTACGCCGCGGTGGTGCAGGACAAACCGAGCGCATACGACTTCCTGCCGCAGCTTGCCTCTTGTGCCGCCCGGCAGATTTCGATCGAGGCGGCGCAGCCGCGGCTCGATCTCGGCGTGCTGGCGGAATTGGCCGGCAAGTCGATCATGCTCGGCGTGCTGGACCTTGGCGATGCCGCGGTGGAAACCGCTGAAACTGTCGCCGACCGAATCCGCACCGGCCTGCGCTACGTCGCGCCGGAGCGGCTGATCCCGGCGCCGGATTGCGGGATGAAGTACCTTCCGCGCGAAACGGCATTCCGCAAGCTCCGCGCGCTGGCGGACGGCGCGGCAATCGTGCGACGTGAAATGGCTGGTTGAGGTGCGACACGAAATGAGCGACCAACGATCGACCGCCGGGCGGGTGCCGGACTCCGGCATTCGCGCACTGTTTCATCGCGACGCTCGCTGGCAGGCCTGGCTGGATGTCGAGGCGGCTCTGGCCAGAGCCCAGGCCGAACTGGGTATCATTCCCTCTGAAGCGGCCGAGGCGATCGCCCGCGCCGCGCGACTGGAACTGCTGGACCGCGCGCGGATCGCGGAAGCGGCGAAGCGCACCAGCCACACCATCGTGCCGCTGGTCTGGGAGCTGTCGCGGGTTGCCGGAGATGCCGGGCGTTGGGTGCACTGGGGCGCCACAACCCAAAACATCACGCAGACCGGCGATCTGATTGTGCTGCGGCACGCGCATCGCAGTTTCCTTGGGCTGATCGGGCAGGCGCTGGAGGCAATGGCCAATCTGGCGGAGCGTGGCGCGGACATGGTGATGCCCGGCCGCACCCATGGCCAGCACGCGGTGCCGCTGACGTTCGGCTACAAGGCTGCGGTGTGGATCGACGAGACGCTGCGGCATGTCGAGCGTCTGCGGCAGGTAGAGCCGCGGGTGTTCGTGGCGATGTTCGGCGGCGGCGCCGGGACATTTGCCTCGGTCGGTGTGCAGGGACCGGAGATTCAGGCGCGGATGGGCGCGCATCTGGGCATGCCGCCGATGCGTGTGCCCGCCCGGACGGTGATGGACCATCTGGCGGAATATGTCGCGTTGCTCGGGCTGCTGGGCACGAGTTGCGGCAAGATCGGGCGCGAGATCTACACGTTGATGAAAACCGAGTTCGGCGAGGTCGAAGAACCGTTGCCGCCCGGAACGGTGGGTAGTTCCACGATGCCGCAGAAGCGCAATCCGCAGCTTTGTCAGGACATCATCGCCGCGGCGGCGGAACTGCGGTCGCTCGTGGCGTTGGGGTTGGAAGCGGCGCAGACCGAGCACGAGGCCGACCGCAGCAACACGCTGATGATGCATGAGGCGGTGTCACGGGCCGCTGTGCTGACCGGGGATGCGCTGGTGCGGGTGGTCGAGGTGCTGAGGAGTCTGAAGCTGGATCCTGGGCGGATGCGGCGCAACCTGGATTTGAGCGGCGGGCTGATCATGGCAGAGGCGGTGATGCTGAAGCTGGGCGAGTCCGTCGGGCGGCAGCACGCACATGATGTGGTGTATGAGGCAGCGCAGAAAGCAGCTGTTTCGGGGAGCTCGTTCGCGCAACTGCTGGCGGCCGACGCGCGGGTGACGGCGCACCTTCGCGCAGAGCAGATTGCCGGGCTGCTGGACCCGACCGGGTATATTGGCCTGTGCCCGCAGATCGCGCACGACGCGGCAGAACGCGCGCGGGAGGCAGCGCGGGCGTTCGCTGAAGGTGGGAGAGAGAACGCATGATTCATCGAGCGGTCTTCGCCGTGGCACTTGCGGTGCCGCTGGGGATCCCGCATCCGGCGCGGACACAGTTGCCTGATGGTCCGGGCAGAACACAGGTAGAAACATTCTGCCTTGGCTGCCACGACGCGGCACGAATTTCCAATTCGGGTTACAGCACGGCCGATTGGAACAATATTGTTGCAATGATGCGCAATGTCGGAGCGCCGTTGCCCTTGGACCAGGTTAGAACGGTTACCGCATACCTGGCACGCAATTTTCCGGAGAAGCCGCGTCCCGTGCCGAAGGTGCTTTCCGGACCTGTTCAGGTGGCGTTCCACGAATGGGAGGCGCCCACGCCCGGCTCACGCCCGCATGATCCGCTGGCCACGCCGGATGGTGCCATCTGGTATACCGGCCATATGGCCAATCTGCTCGGTCGGCTCGATCCGAAGACCGGCACGATCAGGGAATTCCATCCCGACCTCCCGAATTCCGGGCCGCACGGGCTGGTAGCCGACGCGCAAGGCAATATCTGGTTTACCGCCAATTTTGCCGGTTACATCGGCAAACTGGATCCGCGCGCGGGCAAGTTCAGCGAATACAAGCTGCCCGATCCGACTGCGCATGATCCGCACACCTTGCTATTCGATCGCAACGGTATGTTATGGTTTACGGTGCAGAGCGCCAACATGATCGGCCGCCTTGATCCAACAACGGGCGCGATCAAGCTGGTGCGAGTACCGACAGCGCGTGCAAATCCGTACGGCATGGCGTTCAATTCGAATGGTGTGTTGTTCGTCGACCTGTTCGGCACCAACAAGCTGGCGAGCATAGATGATGCAGCGACCATGCGGATCACCGAGCATGCTCTGCCGCACGCCGAAAGCCGCCCACGTCGCGTTGCGATCACACCGGACGACATGGTGTGGTACTCGGACTATTCCCGCGGCTATCTCGGCCGCTTCGATCCGCGGACCGGGACCGTCACCGAATGGCCTTCCCCCGGCGGACCGAGTTCGCTGCCATACGGGATGACAGCCCTCGATGGTG
>DATIMO010000639.1:0-1700 GCA_035475215.1 Acetobacteraceae bacterium
AAGGGCTGGTGGTGCGGTGGGACGCGGGGGTGGTGGGGTGAATTTGACGAAGACCCCCACCCGCCCGCTTCGCGGGCGACCTCTCCCGCAGAGCGGGAGAGGTGGATTATGGAGCGAAGAATGAGCGATATTGTTCACGAATCACCGCGCAGCGTGCCGGTGGTTTCGCGTGCCGACGTTGTGGTGGTGGGCGGCGGGCCGGCGGGGTTCAGCGCGGCGGTGGCGGCGGCGCGCAACGGTGCGTCGGTGTGCCTGGTGGAGCGGTATCCGTATCTCGGCGGGCTTGCCTCGGGCGGCATGGTGCTGGTGCTGGATGACATGTGCGCGGGGGCGGAGATCACGGTGCGCGGCATTTGCCAGGAGATGATCGACCGCATGCAGCGGCACGGGCTGGCAGTGTATCCGCCGGAGCCGGAGCGTGGGCATGATCCGGCGGCGTTCCGCAAATGGTCGCGCTGGGGGCTGTTCGATTTCAATACACGCATCCGGCCGCACCCGATCTGCTATTCCGTTGCATTCGATCCGGATGGCTGGAAGCGTGTGTCCGATGACATGGTTCGGGAAGCCGGGGTGGAGTTGCGGCTGCATAGCTGGTTTTCCCATGCGCTGGTGCGCGATGGCGGCGTCGAGGGCGTGGTGGTGGAGACCAAATCCGGCCGCCAGGCGATCATGGGATCGGTGGTGATCGACGCGACGGGCGATCTGGACGTTGCAGCCAGTGCCGGTGCGCCGTTCATTCACGGCGCGTATATGGTGACGACGGTGTTTCGCTTGGGGGGTGTCGATACAGACGAAGCCGAGCGCTTCCAGTTCGATGAGCCTGAGCGGTTTCATGCGATCGACCGCGAGGCCAAGCGCATCATCGGGGGATCGTGGGATTATTGGTGGCTGAAGACACCGCTGCCGGGGATCGTGTGGTGCAACTGCCCACACATGACCGGGCTGGACGGGCTGAAGGTGGAAGACCTGACTGCCGCGGAGTTCGAGGGGCGGCGACGCATCCACGCGCTGGTCGACTATGTGCGCGCCAATCTGCCGGGGTTTGCGCAGTGTTACGTGGTGGATGTCGCGCCGCAGACCGGCATTCGTCAGACGCGGCTGCTGGAGGGCGAGTACGTCGTCACCAAAGAAGACGTGACCGGGCGCGTGCGGTTCCCGGACAGTATCGCGCGCGGGCGGGATTACTACACGCCGTTTCGGGCGATGGTGCCGAAGAACGTCGATGCGCTGCTGGTTGCGGGAAGGCATTACTCGGCTACGTCGCAGGCGCAGAAGATTTCACGTGAGATACCGCCCTGCATGGCGATGGGCGAGGCCGCCGGCGTTGCGGCGGCGATGGCGTTGAACACGGGCGTTGCGGTGCGGGATGTCGATGTGGCGGCGCTGCAACGGAAATTGCGGGCGCAGGGAGCCGATCCGGGAGATCAGCCTTCCGCCGATGCCCGCGTGCTGGAGATGCATTGAATGGACGACGTGAACGAAGCTCAGCCGCTTTCCGGCATCAAGGTGATCGACTTCACGCAGGTGATGCTCGGGCCGTGCTGCACGCAGATGCTGGGTGATTATGGCGCCGATGTGATCAAGATCGAGCGCATCGGGGCGGGTGATCTGTCGCGCAGTGCGATCGAGGACCCGGCGGGGCCTTTGAACCCGGTATTTTGCAGTCTCAACCGCAACAAGCGCAGTATTGCGTTGAATCT
>DATIMO010000640.1:0-3170 GCA_035475215.1 Acetobacteraceae bacterium
GTCACGCTTTTGCCGCAGCCGGATTCGCCGACGATTGCCAGCGTCTCTCCTGGGTCCACCGAGAACGAAACGTTATCGACGGCCTTCACCACCCCGCGCCGTGTATGGAACCAGGTGCGCAGCCCCTCGACGGCCAGTACCGGTTTGACGCGTTCGTGTGACGCGTGTTCCCTGTCGCTCGCCATCACCGTCGATCGTTCAGGATGCGTCGGGCGATCACCATGCGGTGGATCTCGGTGGGTCCTTCATAGACGCGCATGACGCGTACCTGGCTGGCCAGCAACTGCAGCGGCAGTTCCTTGGTCATGCCCATCGCGCCATAGGTTTGCATCGCGTGATCGATCACGTCCGTTGCCATCTCGGTGGCGAACACTTTTATCATGGATGCCTCGGTGCGAACGTCATGTCCGGCGTCCTGCTTGGCTGCGGCATCCATTACCATCAGCCGGCAGGCGTGAATTTTCGTTGCAGCGTCGGCGACCCACCACTGGATTGCCTGCCGATCGGCCAGTTTTGCGCCGAAGGTGACGCGCTGGCGCGCATGCTCGCACAGCATGTCCAGTGCGCGCCGCGCCATGCCGATGCACCATGCGCCCATTTGCAACCGTCTTATGGTCAGCCGCAACTGCATCGGCGCGAAGCCGCGACCCAGCGTGCCGAGCACCTGCGAGTCGGGTACGCGCAGGTTTTCGAATACCAGCTCGTAGGTACGCCGGCCGCCGATCATCGGGATCTCGCGCTCGATGATGAAGCCGGGGGTGCCACGTACAACGACGAACGCGGTGACGCCTTCGTGGCGCTTGCCCTCGCCGGTACGTGCCATGACGATGACGAAATCGGCCTGCGGCACGCGGCTGACCCAGATCTTGCGGCCGTTGATCACCCAATGATCGCCATCCTTGACCGCACGCGTGGTCATTCCGGCTGGGTCGCTGCCGGCGCCGGGTTCGGAAATCGCAATGCAGGATTTGGCTTCGCCGGAGGCGTATGGTCGTAAATAGAGTTCGCGCTGACGTTCGTCAGCAACGGCGAGCAGCATGTGCAGGTTGGGGCTGTCCGGCGGGAAGGTGAAGGGCACGATGGTCCGGCCCAGTTCCTCGTTGATCGCCATCAGCGCAACTGTCGGCAGGTTGGCGCCGCCGAGTTCTTCGGGCACGTCCAGCGCCCACAGGCCGAGCTCGCGGCATTTGGCCAGCAGCGGCGCTTCTTCATCGTCGGTGAGGCCGTATTTTTCGCCGCACGACTCGCGTGCCAGTACCGCACGTTCCAGCGGCATCAGGTCGCGGTCCACGAATTTGGCTACCAGATCCGCCAGCATGCGATGCTCTTCGGACAGCTCCATGCGTCCTCTCCATTTTGGAGGACCGTACCCAAGGGACGGGGCGGCGTCTATTGCTGGGTGCCGGGACGGTTTTATGACGAGGCGGCTTGGCATTCTGAAAGGCGGCCAAATTCCAACAGGCGATCCAGGCCCTCATTGCTGGCCAGAACCGCTGCGCGCTCGGCCGCGGTGCACGCCATGCGCGCCTCGTCCACACAGTGTGCTTCAGCGAATTTCGCCAGTCCGATCAGCAGCGCCGCGTCGATCGGATCGCATCTCGGCCGACGACGTGGCGGCAACATGGCCCGGTGAGCCGCCAGCAGCGCCGCATCATTCAGCAACCGGATTTCGGCGGACTGCGCGATCGGCTGCCGCAATGTCGTGTGCCATCGCTCAGCATGTGCCAGCACGGCGGGCGGCGCAGTCTCTTCCGGAATCCTCAGCAATCCGTGCCGGTGCAGCGCCAAGCCAATCCGGCGCATTCCGGTGAAATACGCCAGCGGAACCGCCAGCACCAACCCCAGAACGACGGGGAGCATCCATAGCAGCAGGAACGGTGATACCAGCCACGCCACCAGACCGAGCAACAGGCCCAATATCGTATGGAACCGGAAACGCCGCGCGATTGCGCGCGCCGGCAGCGATCCATCATCGCGGCGTTGCACAGACCAGCCGGCATCCCGGCCTGCCAGGATCGATGCAACGTCGATCGACTGCGTCAGCATCACCACCGGAGCGATCAGTCCGGCGACGACCGTCTCGATCATCACCCCGGCCAGCAACCGGGTGCCGCCGCAACCGCGACGTGTCGGGCCATGCAGCAGCACCGTCATGCAACCGAACAGTTTGGGCGCGAGCAACAGGCCCATCGTGCCGACGAACAGCCACATCGCGCGTACCGGATCAATCACCGGCCATTGCGGGAACAACGATTGGCCCGCCGGGAAATAGGCTGGGGTCACGAACCGAGCCTGCAGCGCAAGCAGAATTCCGGTAATCAGGAACATCAGCCACAGCGGTGCCGTGACGTACGAACCGATTCCGGTCAGCAGATGCAGGCGGCTGATCCAGTGCAGTCCTCGCGCCGGCAGTACTGCTGCGTGCTGCAGATTGCCCTGGCACCAGCGGCGATCGCGCAACGCCAGATCGATCAACGATGGCGGTCCGGATTCATAGCTGCCGCCAAGTGCCGGCACCATGTGCACGGCCCAACCGCCACGCCGCAACAGCGCCGCTTCAACGAAATCATGACTCAGGATGTGACCGCCGAATGGCGCCCGGCCGCGCAGGCTGGGCAACCCGGCCTGCTCGGCAAAGGCACGCGTGCGGATCAGCGCGTTGTGCCCCCAGTAATTGCCCTCGGCCCCGTGCCACCACGCGATGCCGTGCGCGATCACCGGTCCGTACACCCGACCGGCAAACTGCTGCAGTCGCGCGAACAGCGTGGTCCCGCCGGTAATGATCGGCAGCGTCTGGATCAAGCCGATGTCGGGGTGTTGCTCCATTGCGCCGACCAGCCGGACCAGCGTCGTGCCATCCATGATGCTGTCGGCGTCCAGGATCAGCATCTGCGGATAAGCGCCGCCGAAGCGTCCCACCCATTCAGCAATATTGCCGGATTTGCGCGCGACGTTCCGCGGTCGGCGACGGTAGAAGATGCGGTCATGCCCACCGGTCCGCTTCCGCAAGTCAAGAAAAGCGGATTCCTCCTCGATCCAGATATCCGGATCCGTCGTGTCGCTCAGAATGAAGATGTCAAATCGGTGCAGCATGTTCACCCGGATCAATGAGTCGTAAATGGACTGCAATCCCGCCAGTACTCGGGCCGGCGATTCGTTATACGTGGGCA
>DATIMO010000641.1:0-4121 GCA_035475215.1 Acetobacteraceae bacterium
AGCGGGGCGTGTCCGTCGATATGCGTACCGGCGAATGCCGCCAGCTTGTCCAGACATGCCGGGTCCTTGTTCAGTACTCCCGGCACGTTCATGAACTCGGCGAGCCCGATCACCTGCGGATGGTGTCGATGCCTGATCAGATCATCCGCGGACAGACATGCACCTGACGTTTCCAGCGCGGTCGCCGGTACACAGGATGAAAGCTGCACGCGAAGATCCATCACGGTGGTCAGCGCGCTGGCGAGAAAATAGCGGAGCCCTGTTTCGCCGAGCACGTTGCAGATTTCGTGCGGATCGCAGATCGCCGTGGTGGTGCCGCGCGGCAGCACGCAGCGGTCGAACTCATTCGGTGTGACAAGCGTGCTTTCGCAGTGCACATGGCTATCGATGAAGCCGGGTACCGCAATCCGGCCATGCGCGTCGATTTCTTGCAGGCCGTGATAGGTTTCGCATGTTCCGACGATGGTATCGCCGCAGATGGCGATGTCGCCCGGCAGCATCCCGCCGGAGACGAGATCGAGGATGCGCGCATTACGGATGACCAGATCCGCCCTCGCATGGCCCAGGGCTTGATCGATGCGCCGTTCCAGAGTTTGCCGCATCAGGGCAGCGTCGGTTTGGCGCGTGCGGGATGTCAAGGAAAATGAAATCCCACAAGGGGTGCCTGCACGCGCTGCGGCTGGTCTGTTCGTCGGTACTGGTTTATCGGGCCGGGCATGGCCCGTATCGCAATCCTGCTGTCCACGTGCAACGGCGAGCGCTTCCTGGCGGAGCAACTGGATAGCTTCGAGCGGCAGACGCATCGGGATTGGGTGCTGTATTGGCGCGATGACGGCTCAACCGACGATACGCGTCGCTGCATGCGGGACTTTGCGAACCGGCAAGTGCCCGGCCGCCGCGTGATCCTGTCCGACCCTGGGCGGTACGGGGCGACCGAGAGTTTCCTGCGTCTGCTGCGTGCCGCGGTGCGGGATGGGCACGGGTTCTTTGCCTTCGCGGATCAGGATGACGTCTGGATGCCGGGAAAGCTGGCGCGCGGCGGGGCGGCATTGGAGGCTGTGCCCGGTGGGGTACCGGCGTTGTATTTCGCCCGGCAGAAACTGGTGGATGAGCGGCTGAGGCCGACCGGCCTATCACCTAGGTTGCGCCGCTCGCCGGGGTTCCTGGCGGCGTTGACACAGAACGTCGCCACCGGCTGCACGATGATGCTGAATCGTGCCGCCGCCGAGCTGATTTCGACAAGCACCGCGCCGGCGGCAGCCAACCACGACTGGTGGTGCTATCTGCTGGTTGCCGGAGCCGGCGGGCGGCTGCTGAGCGATCCGGTACCGGTGGTGCTGTATCGCCAGCACCACGGCAATGCGGTCGGCGCGCCGGCGTTTTATCTGGGCCGTGGCCTGGCGGCGCTGCGCCGCGGATCGGGCGCATTCATGAACATCCTGCGACAGAACGTCTTCGCGCTGGCCGACCAGAAGGACCTGCTTGCTGCCCCTGCGAGGGCTCAGGTGACGGCGATGGCGCAGGCACTCGGCGGTAGTGCGATGTGTCGTGTGCGGGCGCTGCGAATGCCCGGACTGCGGCGGCAGACGTGGCCGGAGACGCTGCTGTTTCGCCTGTGGTTTCTGGTGGGTTGAGCGAGGGATCTCACTCGACCTGCTCCGCCAGCCGTGCCAAATGGAACGCTGTATCGCCAAACGTGTGCTCGATCACCATGCAGCGGCGGAAATAGTGCCCCACTGCCAGTTCCTCGGTCATGCCGATCCCGCCGTGTAACTGGATCGCCTGCTGCGAAACGAAGCGCGCCGCCTGGCCGTAGCCCACCTTGGCCATCGACATGTCCCGCGCGCGCTGCGTGGCGTCCGGCTCCGTCACGCTCATTGTCGCCAGCATGGTCATGCTGCGACCCTGCTCCAGGGACATCAGCATGTCCGCCAGCCGATGCTGCACCACCTGATTCTGCCCGATCGGCCGGCCGAACTGCTCACGCGTGCGGGAATAGTCCAGCGTCATTTCATGCAGGACTTCCATTGCGCCGACGGCTTCGGCGCCCATTGCGGCGATGCCGGCCTCGATCACCTGTTCGATTATCGGCAGTCCGTTGCCGACCTCGCCCAGCACGTCGGCGTCCGGCACGTGCACGCCGGTCAGCGACACTTCGGCGGCGCGGCTTTCGTCGCGCAGTGCGTAGCCGCGCCGCGCCACACCCGGCGCTGACGCATCAACCAGGAATAGCGTGATCCCCGCGGCGGCGTCACGCTCGCCGGCGGTGCGCGCGCTGATCACCAGTTCGTCAGCGCTGTCCCCGTGCAGCACCACACTTTTGGCGCCGTCCAGCACCCAGCCGCCGGCGTTGCGTTTCGCCGTGGTCAGCACATCGGTGATGTCGTAGCGGGCCTGACGCTCGCCATGCGCGAAGGCAAGCTTCATTCGGCCTTCTGCGATTTTCGGAAAGATAGCGGATTGCTGCGCGTCGCTGCCGGCCAATCGCACCGCCGTGCCGGCCAGCACAATCGTCGCCAGATACGGCTCCAGTGCCAGCGCGCGACCGAGCTGCTGCATCACCAGCATCACCTCGACTGGACCGCCGCCGAATCCACCATGTTGTTCGGCGAAGGGCAGGCCAAGCAAACCAAGCTCGGCGTAACGGTCCCAGATATCGGGGCTCCATCCGGAAGGATGTTTCAGGAATCCCTTGCGGGTGTCGAACGTGTAGCGGTCGGCCATCAGCCGGGTCACACTGTCCTGGAGCAGCCGCTGATCGTCTGAAAGGTCGAAGTCCATCAGAGCCTCAGCACGGCTTTGGTGAGGATGTTCTTCTGAATTTCGTTGGTGCCGCCATAGATGGAAGCAGCGCGCAGGAACAGATAGCTGCCGGTGGACTGGGCGGCCCATTCGGCTTCGGGATCAGGTTCGTTGGCAAGTTCCGCCAGTTCCTGAGCCCATAGCGGCATTGCCTGCGGTCCGGCGACGTCCATGCACAGTTCGGTGGAAGCCTGCAGCAGCTCGGTGCCTTTGACTTTCAATACGGATGAAAGCGGATCGGGTCGGCCATCGCGCTGCTTGGCGTAGGCGGACACCACGCGGTATTGGGTGATTTCCAGCGCCTTCATATCCACTTCCAACTGTGCCACGCGCTGACGGAAGGCGGCGTCATCTATCAGGGGGCGGCCGTTGAAGCGGACATCGCGCGCGTGTTCCTTCGCCGCCGCGACGCGTTCCTGCGATTTGCCGAGCCGGGCGATGCCGGTGCGTTCGTTGCCGAGCAGGTATTTCGCCACATCCCAGCCGCGGTTTTCTTCGTGCACCCGCATTTCGACGGGCACTTTCACGTCGTCGAAAAAGACTTCGTTCAGGTGATGACTGCCGTCGATCGAGATGATCGGGCGTACCGTGATGCCCGGCGTCTTCATGTCGACCAGCAGGAAGGAAATGCCCTCCTGCCGCTTGGCGGCGTTTGGGTTGGTGCGCACCAGCACGAAGCACCAGTCGGCGTGATGCGCGGTGGAGGTCCAGATCTTCTGGCCGTTCACAACGTAGTGGCCATTGACGCGCTTGGCGGAGGTTTTCAGAGACGCAAGATCGGACCCGGCGCCGGGCTCGGAGAAACCCTGGCACCACCAGTCGTCCAGGTTGGCGGCGCGGGACAGGAAGCGCTGCTTCTGCGCATCGGTGCCGAACTGGATCAGAACGGGGCCGATCATGGTGATGGCGAACGATGAGACCTCAGGCGCCTGCGCCTGCTGGTTCTCGTTCAGGAAGATCATGCGCTGGACGGGGTTCCAGCCGGGACCGCCCCATTCCTTTGGCCAGTTATGCGCGGCCCAGCCCTTCCTGTTCAGGATGCGCTGCCAGCGGACGGTGTCTTCCTTGCGGGGGGAATAGCCGAGGCGCATGCGCTCGTGGATGTCGGCGGGCAGGTGGTCGCGGATGAAGGCGCGAACTTCGTCGCGGAAAGCGATTTCTTCCGGGGTAAAGCGCAGGTCCATGGTGGTGCCTCCCGTTCGGTGCGGAGTCTGGCAGTGCGGCGGGCGATGGGCAACCTTGACGGATTGCATATGCGCATCATAGGCCGAGGCCGAGCAGGCGTTTTTGATCCGCGCCTGCTGGATTTTTTAACTAAT
>DATIMO010000642.1:0-3444 GCA_035475215.1 Acetobacteraceae bacterium
CGCTCGAACGCCTCATCCCGGATCGGCCCGGCCGGTGCGGCGGTGGTCCACGCCAGCGGCGCCAGCGTCACCCCCGCTTTCTCTCCCTCCGATATCGCCCCGGCGATCGGCATCGAGGTCCCGCGCAGTGCATCCAGCATCCCTGACCCATGCTGCAATCGCGGAAACCCACCTGGCTGCATGAAATCCTGCCACGTGGTGGGGCGTGGCGCGAACGAGTGCGTCTCGTGCAGGAATCCGCCAACGGCAATGCGCAGGGTCACGGGTGTGGGCCTCCGATGGGTGAAAGCTCACCCAGGTGACAGAACATCGCAGGCTCTGGCAACTGGGATTGACGCGCAGCCATGCGCGCTCCCCAACATGGCCCGTTGAATGATTGCGTCAGCAACGAAAATTCCACGTTTCACCCTGCCACGATCGGCCTGCAACAAATTGCCAGGACCGCTATAATAGCAGGGCTATGAACCCACCTCAGCACCCAAACGCGCTGCCATCCGTGGACTCGCTTCTGCGCGCGGCGGGAGCGGCGAACCTGATCGATCGCTTCGGCCGCCCGGCAACTCTCGCCGCAATCCGCGCCGAGCTGTCCATCCGCCGAAGCACGCGCGATTTCGGCGCTCCCGCGCTCGCGATCATTGCTGCTGTGGCCGAAGCCCTCGCGCAGCATTTCGCGCCGTCCCAGCGGCCGGTCTTCAATCTCACCGGCACCGTGCTGCACACGAATCTGGGCCGAGCTCCACTGCCGCCGCAGGCTGCGGAAGCCGCCGCCATCGCGCTCCGCGAACCGACCACGCTGGAATTCGACCTCGCCACCGGCCGGCGCGGCGAACGTGATGACCACATAACGGGCCTGCTGCAGCACATCACCGGCGCCGAGGCCGCCACGGTGGTCAACAACAACGCCGCCGCCGTGCTGCTGGCGCTCAACACGCTGGCGCTCGGGCGCGACGTGCTGGTCTCACGCGGAGAACTGATCGAGATCGGCGGCGCCTTCCGCATTCCGGACATCCTGTCCCGCTCCGGCGCAATCCTGCGCGAGGTTGGGACTACCAACCGCACCCATGCACACGATTATCGCAACGCCATCGGGCCGGCGACCGCACTGCTGTTGCGCGTGCATCAGGCAAACTACGTCATATCCGGATTCACAACCGCCGTGCCGCGTAGCGAACTGGCCAATATCGCCCACTGCGCCGGACTGCCGCTGCTGGAGGATCTCGGCAGCGGCAGCCTGGTCGATCTTGCCACCTGGGGGTTAACGCACGAGCCGACGCCGCAGGAAGCGCTCACCGCCGGTGCCGACCTTGTCACGTTTTCCGGCGACAAACTGCTCGGCGGCCCGCAGGCCGGTCTAATTGTCGGCCGCAGCGACCTGATCGCCCGGTTGAACGCCAATCCGCTCAAACGTGCCCTGCGTCTGGACAAGGCGCGTCTCGCGGCGCTGGAACACGTGCTGCGGCTTTACCTGAATCCTGACCGGCTGAGTGAAACGCTGCCCACGCTGCGGCTGCTGACCCGGCTTCCGGATCAAACCCGCGCCAGCGCCGAAACGCTTGCCGAAGCGCTGCGCCGGTTCTGGCCCGACCGGCCCGTGCAGGTGGAGGCGTGCCGCAGCCAGATCGGCTCCGGCGCCTTGCCAATTGATCTGCTTGCATCATTCGCGGTCACGATTGGCGGCGCATCACCAGACGGCGTGGCCGCTGCATTGCGAGCCTTGCCGCGCCCGGTGCTGGGCCGAATCGCCGCGAATCGTGTGTGGCTCGACTGCCGCTGCCTGGAGCCCGCGGAAACCGGGGCGTTGATCGCGATGCTCACTGCGCACCCGAAATCGGCCTGCGCCCCGCGGGCTGATTGTGACGGCACACGTGGCGCGGGATAGTGGCCATGGAAGAGAAGCGGCCCCGGTGGGCCGGCCGGCCTTCAAAGCCGGTTGGGGCTGCCAGGCGGTCCCGGGTAGGTTCGACTCCTGCTCTCTTCCGCCGATTCTTTGCGCCCGCATACCGGGCTGTGGCCGGCTTGCCCGGCCCCCTGTTGCGGCTAAGACACAGTGGCAGGTGATTTGGCGGAAGCCCCTCGTTTTATCCCGTCCGTCGGGTTATGGTTCTCATATCGCAAGAGCGTATGGGGTGCGTCCGTGCCCCCGGCGCGACCCAGTTACAACTGCGCCACCGGCGTGGGAAGACAACGAGGAGAGAACGAATGAGGTTTCGGAGCACGCTCCTGGCTGCCACCGTGCTGGCCATCCCGTTCGCTGCGCAGGCGCAGCCTGTCACCGGCCTGTATATCGGCGTCGGCGCCGGGGTTAATCTGAAGACCGACCAAAACATCAAAAACCTCCAGCGGACCGATACGCTCACCGGCGGCATCAGCACGCCGAACCTGAGCGTCGGGTCCCGTGCCGGGTTTATCGGGCTGGGCTCGATTGGCTGGGGGTTCGGCAATGGTTTGCGTGTCGAACTCGAAGGCGATTATCGTAACAATAGCTTCAACCGGTTGAACAAGCAGCCAACCGGTGTCACCGCGGCCGCCGGTGGGCGCGAGCAACTCTACGGCCCGATGGTGAACGTGCTGTATGATCTTTCTGGCATCATCCCGGTGCCATATGTGGCGCCCTATTTTGGCGTTGGCGTCGGTTACCAGTGGGCGAAACTGCAGGACGCCCGAGTGTACGGGACCAACTTGGGTGTTGGTAGTATCACCTCCGACGATAAGCGCGGCGCGTTTGCCTATCAGGCGATTGTCGGCGCCGCGATCCCAATCCCTCCGGTGCCGGGGCTCGCTCTGACCGCCGAGTACCGCTTCATGGGGCTGGCCGGAACGCGTGACTACGATGCCGCTGGTACCATCAGTGCCCCGAACGTAAGGGTTACGAGCACGGGGAAATTCCAGCTTGGGCATGAATACAACAACGCCTTCCTGATCGGCCTCCGCTACAACTTCGGCGTCGCACCGCCGCCACCACCACCGGCCCCAGTCGCCGCTCCGGCCCCGGCACCCGCACGGTCCTATCTCGTGTTCTTCGACTGGGACAAGGCAACGCTTACCGACCGCGCCCGCCAGATCATCCGCGAAGCGGCCGAGAACTCGACCCACGTCCAGTACACGCAACTTGAAGTCAACGGCTACACCGATACGTCGGGCACGCCGCAATACAATATGGGCCTGTCGATCCGTCGGGCCAACGCAGTCGCCGCCGAGCTGGTGCGCGACGGTGTGCCGCGCAACGCCATTGCGATCCATGGCTTCGGCGAAACGCATCTGCTGGTGCCGACCGGCCCCGGTGTGCGCGAGCCGCAAAACCGTCGTGTCGAGATCATCATTCGTTAACGGGACGCGGCGTAAATGCAGCAACGGGGCGCCGAGAGGCGCCCCGTTTGTTTCTGCTGCTGATTGCGGCATCGAACCAACTAGAGCGTGATCGCTTGAGGCGGAACCGTCAGAAAG
>DATIMO010000643.1:0-4446 GCA_035475215.1 Acetobacteraceae bacterium
CGCGCCGGCCTCGATATCACCGCGTAAACGCAAGATGGAGCACACCCGACCATGAGCATGGCCTCCGTTGCCGCCCAGCAGACCGGTGCAAATGCCGCGACAACAAGCGGAGCGGCCGCTGCGGGCACCAGCACAGCGACCGGGCAAAACGCATTGAGCGCACTCTCCGGTAACTTCTCCGACTTCCTCAATATGCTGATGACGCAATTGAAGAACCAGGACCCGACCAGTCCGCTGGATACCAACCAGTTCACCACCGAGCTGGTGCAGTTCTCTGGTGTCGAGCAGCAGATCAACACAAACACCAGCCTGACACAGCTCATTCAGCTCACGCAGGCCGGTGAGGTGATGCAGGCGTCTTCCATGACCGGACGGCAGGTTACTGTCAGCTCCAGCCAGATTCCGCTGCAGAACGGTTCCGGGGCAGTCCAGTTCACCGACAAGACTGCCGGGCCTGTTGCGATCGCAATCACCAATGCGAATGGACAGCAGGTGCGCGGCGTAGCGTTGAACGCGGCCGCAGGGCAGAATGGCTGGACGTGGGACGGCAAGGACAACGCCGGCAATGCGATGCCTGACGGGGCCTATAATATTGTCGTCGCAGGAGTGAATTCCGACGGCGGTACAACAGCGCTGCCATTCACGGTGACCGGCACCGCAAGCGGAGTGCAGAACACCACGGCGAATGGCGTACAGCTTGAGCTTGGCGCGCTATCGGTAAATTTTGGCTCGATCGTCTCGGTGGGCCAGTGACCGTCGGGTCGCCGGGATGGTTTTGAAGCCTGCACCTGTCTTGAAGTGATGATGACCCCCATTATGTGCATCGCAGTGATCGCGGCGCCTCTGGCGAGCACGGAGGCAACGATGCCGTTCGACCTCATGATGTCGGATCGCCGTGCCCCAGCACGAAACGTCAGGAAAGGAGCCGTGCGCATGCGCACGCATGGCCCCGATAGGGGCATAGGCAGCCGCACCAACAGGGCGGGCACCGACCGCGACCGGGAACGCCGGCTGGGGCTGTTGATCAGGCGGCTGCCGCAGCGCGTGCAGACCGTGGTCCGATGGCTGCGCCAGCCGAACGCGAGGTGGGTACGCATTCCGGCCGGGGTGCTGCTTATTCTGGGCAGCTTCCTGAGTATCCTTCCGGTTTTCGGATTATGGATGCTGCCACTTGGCCTGGTGCTGCTGGCCGAGGACATAAGATCGCTGCGGAACGCCACCGGGCGCGTTCTGGCGTGGATCGAACATCGCCGGCCGCGCTGGATGGGAGTTGATCGCCCAGGCGAGATCAGCAGGACATCGACATCAACGGACAAGCACCGTCTATAATCGCCGCAGCATGCGACTCCGTTCCCTTTGTTTGAGCGCGTGATTCACGCTTTCTGGCGGTTCCGCCCCAAGCGATCACGCTCTAATTAATACCCCCGCGTCACATCGAACTGGTTCGGCATCGGCCGTCCTTCTGTGAACGCACGCAGATTGTCGAAGAAGATGTCCAGGCTGCGTGGATTGTACGTATTGGGATCATCGGCCGCGGTATGCGGGCTGATGATCAGGTTGGGCGTCATCCACAGCCGATGACCTGGAGGAATAGGCTCCGGCTCGAACACGTCCAGCACCGCGCCGGACAGCTCGCCGGCATCCAGGCGGTCGCACAATGCGTCCTGATCCAGCAGCTTCCCGCGGCCGATATTCACCACCCCCGCCCCTTTCGGCAGCAGGCCGATGCGGCGGTGGTCCATCAGCCCATGCGTCGCCGGCGTGAGCGGACAGGCCAGCACCAGGAACTCGGTGGCCGGCAGCACGCGGTCCAGATCATTCACCGCGACGACTTCTGTGCAGTCCGGATGCGGGGCGGCTTGCGTGCGTATTCCCGTCACCCGCATCCCAAATTGGGCTGCTTGTGCCGCCACCGCCCCGCCCAGCGTGCCCAGCCCGACCACGGTGACCCGCCTGCCGTCGAGCACGGCGCCCCACAGCTTCTGCCATCTGCCGGCACGCTGGTGCGTGACCATCTCCGGCACGCGGTTGACCAGCATCAGCAGCGCCATGATGCCGAACTCGCCAGCCTTCACGATGTGGGTGCCGCGATTGTTCAGCAGTGCCACGCCCGGCGACAACCAATCGAACGGGGCCAGATTGTCCAGGCCGGCATTGGTGACGAACAGCAGCCGTAACCGGGGCGCAGCACAGGGCATGAAGCCGCGGATCACGTCCTTGTCGCCGATCAGCGCTTCGGCCTCGGGCGTTGCGGCGGCGAAATCGGCCGGCTTGGCGCCGAAACTTACAGTGTGCCCAAGGCCGGCTTCGCCGGCCCGAGCAGCGGCGGCGTGCCACATCTCCGGCGGGATGCTGAAATGCGGGTCGTTCGGCGGGTTTTGGACGTGGATGCGCATGGATCGCTGCTATTGGTCCCGGCCCGGTTTGACAAGGTGGGCCTCCGCCCCTAGAACCCGCGCCACTGCCGGGAACGTGGACGGATCTGCGGGATTCGCGCCCGTCACGCCATGTGCGCGACCTACCGGTGCAACAACAGCGCACGAAAGGTGCCGCGCCAAGTCATGACCAAGCGCGTCGAGAGCAAATACAAGATCAACCGCCGCCTGGGGGTTAACCTTTGGGGCCGGCCGAAATCCCCCATCAACAAGCGCGATTACGGCCCCGGCCAGCACGGTCAGCGCCGCAAGAAGCCATCCGACTTCGGCGTGCAGTTGATGGCCAAGCAGAAGCTGCGTGGCTACTACGGCAATATCAGCGAGAAGCAGTTCCGCAAGTATTACGAAGAGGCTGTCCGCCGGAAGGGCGACACGTCCGAAAACCTGATCGAGTTGCTGGAGCGCCGGCTGGATGCGGTGATCTATCGTATGAAGTTCGCCATCACGCCGTTCGCGGCGCGGCAGTTCGTTTCGCATGGCCATATTCTGGTCAACGGCAAGCGGGTCAACATTCCGTCCTATCTGGTGCAGGACAACGACAGCATCGAGGTGAAGGACCGGTCGAAGCAGCTAGCCGCGGTGCTGGACGCGTCGCAAACCGCTGAGCGCGACGTGCCCGAGTATCTGGAGGTCGACCACCGCGCCATGAAGGGCCGGTTTGCCCGCACGCCGAAGCTTTCGGATGTACCCTATCCGGTGCAGATGGAGCCCAACCTGGTGGTGGAGTTCTATTCGCGCTGAGCGGGCGGCGAGCTGGCGTCGGCCTCAGAGCCCGCGAAACGCCGGATCGGTGACAAGCTGCAGCACCACCGCGGCGGAGAAGATTACCACTGACAGTACCAGCAGAAACCGGCCGGTCCAGTTGGACCGGTCGTCCTGTCGTACACCGGCTCTCAACCGCTGCTCCAAATCAACGATTGCCCGATCGCGCATGGCGCGGATTTGCGGATCGTTGGTCGTCGCGCCCTGAAGCTGAAGCAACGCCGCCTGCAAGGGCGCCGTCCGCAACCCTGGGCGCGCCAAGTAATAGCTGGAAGCCAGCGCACAGTAGGTTGCCACGGCAACCATGATTATGACCCAGGCCGCCGGCGTGAGGCCCAGCAGCATTCCTGCGCCCCGCTCAGCGCCCTTGTGCTTCGGTGTCCGGTAGACTTGGCATGATCGCGACCGGCTCGCCGGCCTCCCAGGTCACCGGGGTTGCGGCAGTTTCCCGACGACCGGTCCACCGAGACCGCCGCACCGAAACCGGGGTGAACCCCAGGACATCGACAGTTTCGACCCCCGCCGCGGCCATGATCGCGCGCCGCACCACTCTGCCCCAATCAACCCCACACGCGAACGCAATCTTACGGATGACCGCATAGGTTGGACCGTTCGCCCCTTCTCCCTTTTCGATCTGACTGATCCGCGGGGGGGTCAGGCCGGTTCGCCGCGCGAGTTCCGTCTGCGTAATGCCCCGCGTGCCGGTGGCCGAAAGCGCCTGTCGCCTCAGCATGCGCACCAACGCCGCGGCTTCCGCCGCCGCGGATGCCTCCTCAAGGCGCTGCTGTGACGTCGAGTCCGGCAGCAGTTCTTCCAATTCCGGATACACTACCCGGGCCTCCGGCTTATCGCTCACGGCCTGACCTCCTGAACTCTCCGCAGAGATTGCCGGCGCTCAGCCTCCTGGGCTGCAGCATCGTCCGGTGTCCCGCCTGGAGCAGACGTGACGTGCAGCACCGTCACTCTCCAGGGCCCATCAAAGGGCCCGGCAATCGTGTAGAACACTCTCCATCCACCGGATCGATGGCAATACAGAAGGCGGGATGCGGTGCGATCGGCAAGCGGGATGCCATCCGGCCCCCAATCGTAGATCGCCAGCAGTAGCCCCATCGTGTCCGTCGCATCACTGCGCCGCGCAGTCTCAAACGCCATCCACTCGGCAACCGCATTGCCCCATTGGTCTGGATGAACCCAGGCAACTCCGCCATAATAAGGAATTCCTAAACCTCGTGACAAGCCCGCCCGTTTC
>DATIMO010000644.1:0-2066 GCA_035475215.1 Acetobacteraceae bacterium
GACCATCCTGGCGCCGGTGGTATCGCCATACGATCCGACCGACCAGGACCTGTCCAATGCGCTGTCCCCGCCTTCGCTGGTTCATCTGATGGGTGCGGATCAGTATGGCCGGGACGTTTTCAGCCGGGTGCTGTATGGCACCAGGGACGCTCTGCTGGCGATTGTCGTTGCAGATGGGATTGCGCTCGGGCTCGGTGGGCTGATGGGGCTGGTTGCCGGGTTCGTGGGCGGGGCGGTGGACGCGGTGATCATGCGCATCGTCGATGTGCTGCTGGCATTTCCGTACCTTCTGCTGGCGCTGATCATCGTCGCCGCTTTGGGCCCTAGCCTGACCAATGCATTGATTGCGATCGGCATCGTCTACACGCCGCAATATGCACGGATGATGCGCGGGCAGGTTCTGGCGGTGCGCAGCGCCGATTATGTGCGTGCGGCGCGGGCATTGGGCAGCAGCCGGAGCCGACTGATGCTGCGTCACGTGCTGCCCAACTGTTTCACGCCGGTGATGGTGCTGGCAACCCTGCAGGCGGGTTCGGTTGTGGTTGAAACCGCCGGCCTGGCGTTTCTGGGCCTGGGTGCGCAACCGCCGGCCGCTGACTGGGGGGCGATGCTGTCGGACGGCCATGATTACTTCCTGTCGGCCTGGTGGATTGCGACGTTTCCAGGTCTGGCGATCTTCGTGGTGGTGCTGGGCTTCAACCTGATCGGTGACGCGTTGCGCGACTACGCCGACCCTCGCAGGCGCGAATGAACGTCCCGCTGCTGGAGGTTGCCGGGCTGAGCGTCGGGTTTTCCGCCCGCGGAGAGGTCCTGCCGGTGGTGCGCGATTTGTCCTTTTCGCTGGATCGGGGAGAGACGCTGGTCATCGTGGGCGAGTCGGGGTCCGGAAAATCGGTGACCTGCCTGGCCCTGATGGGCTTGCTGCCGCGCCCCGCGGGTCGGGTGCTGGCGGGCGCGATGCGGTTCACTTGCAAGGATGGGCAGGTGCGCGACGTGGCGCGGCTGGATCAGCGCGACATGCAGCACATTCGCGGCGCCGAGATCGCCATGATCTTTCAGGAGCCGATGACCTCGCTCAACCCGGTGTACACCATCGGCGAGCAGATCATCGAAGCGGTGCAGTTCCATGAAGCGGTTTCGGCGCGTGCCGCGCGGGCGCGGGCGGCCGAAATGCTGGCGCTGCTCGGCATTCCCGACCCGAAAGCGCGGCTGAACACGTATCCGCACGAACTGTCCGGCGGCATGCGCCAGCGGGCGATGATCGGTATGGCGCTGGCCTGTCGCCCGGCGCTGCTGATCGCCGATGAACCGACCACGGCTCTGGATGTGACCGTGCAGGCGCAGATCCTGGACCTGTTGCGGCGGCTGCAACGCGAGCTGGGCATGGCGATGATTTTCGTCACTCACAACCTTGGCGTGGCCGGAGAGATCGCGGACCGGGTGCTGGTGATGTACGCCGGCCAATGCGTGGAATCCGGGCCGCGTCGGGCCGTGTTTGCATCGCCGCGGATGCCGTACACGATGGGGCTGCTGCGCGCGGTGCCGCGATTGGGGTTGGACCGTTCGGCCGGGCCGCTGGCAACGATCCCGGGCAGCGTGCCCGACCTGGCGCATCTGCCGAAGGGCTGCGCGTTTCATCCGCGCTGCGCGTTCTTCCGACCGGCTTTGTGCGATATGCGTTCACCGGCGTTGGAGGTCTGCGGGGCAGGGCACGAGGTGCGCTGTCTGCGCTGGCGGGAGCTGACCGACGCATGACCGGGCCGTTGCTGGATGTGCAGCATCTGTCGGTGCATTTCCATGCCGGCGGCGCGTTTGCGCGCGGGCGGCCGCTGCGGGCGGTGGATGACGTTTCGTTCAGTATCGGACCGCATGAGGTGGTCGGGCTGGTGGGCGAATCGGGATCTGGCAAGACGACCATCGGCAATGCGGTGTTGCGCCTGATCGAGCCCACTGCCGGTCGGATATTGTTTGCGGGTGAGGACGTGACGGCGCTGCCGGAGCGTCGTTTGAAACGGTTCCGCCGGCAGGCGCAGCCGATCTTCCAGGACCCGTTCAGTTCGCTGGAC
>DATIMO010000645.1:0-2030 GCA_035475215.1 Acetobacteraceae bacterium
GGCATCAGTTGCTGCACGAAGCAGTTCGGTGTGTTCGGAATGCCGAATCATGCCGCCTCGGACACGTACATCCGCGCCACGGTTCAGATCGTGCACGGGGTTCCCGTCCTGATCCCCGCCAGCGGCACCGCCGCCGATGTGGAAACGCTGCTCGACCGACTCGACGGCATCATTCTCACCGGCAGCCGCTCCAACGTGGAACCGCGTCTGTACGGCGGCCCCCCGCATCCGGAAGGTGTGCATGAAGATCATGCCCGCGACGCGGCCACTCTGCCGCTGATCCGCGCCGCGGTGGAGCGCGGCATGCCGCTGCTGGCCATTTGCCGCGGTTTTCAGGAACTGAACGTGGCGCTCGGCGGCAGCCTGCATCAGCGGCTGCAGGACCTTGCGGGGCGCATCGACCACACGACGCCCATGCAACCCTCGCACAAGGTCCGCACCGGCAAGGCGCACGCGGTGGCGGTTGTGCCCGGAAGCTGGCTGCACCGGCTGGCCGGCGCTACGCAGATCGCGGTCAACTCGCTGCACAACCAGGGCGTCGACCGGCTGGCGCCGGGCCTGATTGCTGAGGGGATCGCCCCGGACGGCACAATCGAGGCAGTCCGGGTCGCGAATGCCCCCGGCTTTGCCGTCGGGATCCAGTGGCACCCTGAGTACGATTTCTCCACCGATGCGCTGTCGCGCCGCATCTTCGAGGCATTCGGCGAAGCTGTGCGGACGCCGATTCGGCTGGCGGCCGCCGCCGCGGACTGAGCGTCGCTGCCATGCCAGGTACGTCCACCGCCCTCGACGAAACGCCCCTTATCCTGGTTCTGCTGCGCCGCGCCGACGACGCGCTGGTGCTCGGACACCGGTTGTCCGAATGGTGCGGTCATGCCCCAACGCTGGAGGAAGATCTGGCGCTGGCGAATATCGCGCTGGATCAGATCGGTCTCGCCCGCGCACTGTATACTGAAGTCGGCACGTTGACCGATCACGATGAGGACCAATTGGCTTATTTGCGCACCGACCGGCAATACAGAAACTGCCTGCTGGTCGAACAGCCGAACGGCGATTTTGCCCACACCATGGTGCGGCAGTTTTTCTACAGCGCCTTCGTGGACCCGTTTTGGAGAGCAAGCTGCACATCCTGCAACCCAGCGGTGGCCGCGATTGCAGCCAAGGCGGAGAAGGAGTCAGCGTATCATCTGCGGCATGCGGCCGAGTGGCTGATCCGGCTGGGCGGTGGCACGCCAGAAAGCCATCGCCGCGCGGCCGCCGCTCTGGACGCGTTGTGGCCCTTCACCAATGAGTTGTTCGAAATCGATTCAGCCGAGACCGCGCTGATTGCCGACGGGATCATCCCCGACCCTCCAGCGATCCGGCCCACCTGGGACTCCGGCATCGATCGCGTGCTGGCACGTGCAACACTCGCCCGTCCAACGGATTGCTGGATGCACAGCGGCGGTCGCCGCGGACTGCACAGCGAGCATCTCGGTTACCTGCTGGCGGAGATGCAGTCGCTGCACCGCACCTATCCCGGTGCAAAATGGTGAACACGGTCGATGAGTCGCTTCGTCAGCGCGCGCTGGCCGCAGCGTCCGGTGTTGTCGATCCGGAAATACCCACCCTGAGCATTGCCGAACTCGGCATCCTGCGCGGCGTAGCCGTGCATGACGGTGCGGTGGAGGTGACAATCACCCCCACCTATTCCGGCTGCCCTGCGATGAATATGATTGCACTCGATATCGAGCTTGCGCTCGCCCGGTCCGGCATCGACCAGGCGCGGGTGCGGACAGTGCTGTCTCCGGCCTGGACCACGGATTGGCTGACCGACGGCGCCCGCGCCAAGCTGGCCGCGAGCGGGATTGCTCCACCGCCGCATGCGACATCTCGTCGCGCCCTGTTCAACGCGCCGACTTTGGTGTGCCCGCTCTGCGGCAGCGCCGATACCGAACAGATCAGCGAATTCGGCTCGACCGCCTGCAAGTCGCTCCACCGCTGCCGTGCCTGCCGCGAGCCGTTTGACGCTTTCAAGTGTCTTTGATTGC
>DATIMO010000646.1:0-3106 GCA_035475215.1 Acetobacteraceae bacterium
TGCCGAGTTCCCGCTGGCTGAGATTCCAGTACGCCACGTTCACGGTCGGATCGCGACAGATTGCTACATTCGAGACGAAGCACGGAAGCAGATCGATGAACTTCTGATCGACAAAGAGGCCCTGCTCCAGCTTTACAACGCACCGATACAAACACTGCCGGGACCACCAGCGCAGGAACCGAATGGTTTCCTCGCACCGCCGGCTGGCCATGAAGCCGAGATTGAACACGCCCACCTGCATAATGGTCAAATCATCCGGTGGCAGGGGTTGTTCGGCTGGCGCGCACAGGTGCGGCGTTAACACAAATGGTGACCCCGCTTGCAGACTCTTTAATATCCCAGTTATCGGGCGAAACAGAAAGATATCGGGGTCCAAATAAACAATAGCATCGTAATCGTAAGCATCGAAAAGGTGCCGAAACATAAAGGGCTTTATTGCAGTGTTAAATTCAAGTATGTTATACCTAAATGCAAATGAGCAAAAGTTCGGGATGTCAAGCTGTCTGGCTTCCAATACCGAGAATTCGCCCTCGTACAGGCCATCAGAATCAATCTTCTCGTCGGCCAAGCACAACCAGATGTCAGCATCCGGATGACAGCCGCGCACCGACTCGAACAGAGTTTTGGCCATCGGGACAAAGTTGTTAGAACAGATGGTAAAAAAAGCTGCTTTCATTATGTCCCTCGTCGAATGCCACCATACCGCCCCGGCACTGGCCAATTCCCATGAGATCGTAGCAGTTTCGTGCAGCGATAGCACCGGCGTCCCAGCATTGAACCGTGGCTCATTTTCTGGGCATTTCGATGTCCGGTTCGAGCCGTTGACGAGCAACGGCCCCTGTCCCGGTTGATTAGCCCGAACAGCTACGCTGCCCCCCGGCGCTCCCTTCGGCTCAAACCCGTCAGTTCAATGAGCGCACGCCAGTCTCCGGGTCAACCTCTCGCCGGCATAGGGGCACCGTCCGTCCGGCAGCGCCTGCAAAACGCTCGATCAGACGAATGAGCGCCGCGCAGCCCCCCTCGCCGCGCGCCGAGCTAGCGCCAGTACCGCATTCCGACAGATCACCGCATCCGGCGCCGCGGTCCGCTTGCAGGCCCGTTCGGCATCCGCCAACCCTGCCATCGCCGCCATCAGCGCCCCGGTCGGCCATAGCCCCAGTGCCCGGGCGAAGGCGCCCACACGCCGAAAGAATACCGGGGGCCGTGCCGCCTTCGCCGCTTCCACGGCGCTCATGCCGCCATCCATCGCCAGCCGTGCCCGATGCAATCGCTGCAGATGCAGCAGGCCAGCCCGCAACACTCCGACAGAGCTCGTGCCCTCGGACAGCGCCAGTTCCAGTGCCCGGTCCGCCAATGCAATGTCCCCCGCGGTGGCCGCAAACAGCGCATCATCCAGCGACAGTCCGGCCAGGTCGCCCACGCAAGCTGCCGCAGCCTCCAAGTCGACCCGCCCGCCGGGGCCCGCATACAGGGCCAACTTCTCCAGTTCTCGCCTAGTGCCTGCGCGATCGGCGCCAAGCTGCCCGGCCAGCCATGCCAGTGCCTCGGAATCCGCTGAGACGTCCGCCTCTGTCAGCACCGACCGGATGGTGGTTTCCAGCGTCCGCCCTTCCTCTGCATAGCAGCCGATAGAGGCCGCGTCCGCCGACGCTTCTATTGCTGCCCGCAGGCGCGACCGGCTGGCCAGTCCGCCCGCTTCAAGTACCACCAGCGCTTGCCCCGGACCCTTCAGCAGCGCCTGCACGGGCGCCAGTGCGGCTTCGCCCGCCTCGCGGACGCGAACGACCCGCCGACCGCCGGTCAGCGACAGCGACGCCGCTTCATCCGGCAACCTGGACAGTTCATCTCGGCCAAGCTCGGCCACGCGGAAGGGATCGTCCAGAGAGCCGGCAATCAGGCGCACCAAGCCCTCAGCCCGCTCGCGGATCAGCCCGGAATCCTCGCCGAACAGCAGCACGACGCGGCAGGCGCCAGGATCGCGCAGAAAACCCGCTATGCTGCGCGCATCGACTTTCACCGGTCAGCCGTTCGCCTTGGTGCGAAAGAAAGTGGCCAGCCGCGTGGTGATCTGATCGGCCAGCGCCTCGGCCAGATACCGATAGGCGGCCTCGGTCTGCAGATCCGCCGCGAAATACTGCTCATTGATCAGGTTCACCGCGTCCTCCGCGCGCGACGAACCGTCGGTGATGCGGGTCTGGGCCGGATCGCGGCCGACCAGAGCCCAGTTGGCGTTGCCAAACATGCGGATGCGCGTCGTCGTGTTGTCCGGTTGAACGCCGATCCCCTCGCCGCTGACCCAATAGACGACGTTCAGGTTGTAGAGCGGCTTCGCGCTGTCGCCCGCGCCCACGAAGCGCTGCTGCAATGCCTGGCGCAGAAGTTGGCCCGGGCGGTCGGGGATCAGGTTCACATAAATGGCTGCCAGCTCACGTTGGGCGACACCCGGCTGGCCACCGGCGCTCGGCATATAGACCGGCCTGAATCCGCATCCGGCGACGACGGCGGCAACAGGGGCGGCCATCCCGCCAAGCACCAGACGGCGGCCCAGCTTCATGCGGACACCACGAAATTGACGATGCGGCCTGGGACATAGATCTCCTTGACGATCCGACGGCCTTGCAACGCCCGCGCGACGTTCGCTTCCGCCTTCGCGGCGGACACCACGGCTTCGCGAGACGAGTTCGGCGGCACCGCGACCGTGCCGCGCAGCTTGCCCAGCACCTGCACCGCGATCGTTACGACATCGCTGGCCAGCAGCGCCGGATCCGGCTCGGGCCAGCCCAACTCGGCGACCAGTCCGGCCCTCGGGTCCAGCCGCGCATGCACCTCTTCTGCAAGATGCGGCATCATTGGGCTGATCAGTCGGGCGAGCGTGCGCACCGCTTCGTGGCGCGCCCAAACCAGCCCGGGCTGGTCGGGTTTCCGTTCCGCGTCGGCGATCGCGTTGGCGAGTTCGTACAGCCGCGCCACTGCTACGTTGAACGCAAAGCTCTCCAAAGCCTCGGTCATCGCGGCGATGCTGCGATGCGTGACCCGCCGCAGTCCGCGCGAGTCGTCACCGAAGCTCTCCGGCATCGCACCAGGCGCGCTGCCGTCCAGCCCTTCC
>DATIMO010000647.1:0-3039 GCA_035475215.1 Acetobacteraceae bacterium
TTGCCCGCTGCTGACGGGGGGCTGTCCGATCTGGCCGGCCGCCGCCTGCAGGTTCTGTTTCTGGATCGCGGCGGTCACGTCGGCCGCGGTGATCCCCAACGCGGTCATGCGCACCGGGTCCAGCCAGATGCGCATGGCATACTGCATCTGCCCGAGTATCCTGGCATCGCCGACGCCGGGGATCCTGGTTATCGCATCCAGCAAATGGATATAGGCGTAATTGGAGATGGCGAGCTGATCAAACTTGTTGTCCGGTGAGTAAAGATTGACCGCCAGCACAAAGTCGCTGGATGCCTTGCGGATCGTCAGCCCCTGCTGGATCACTTCCTGCGGCAGTTGCGCTTGCGCCAGCGAGACCCGGTTCTGCACATCAACCGCATCCAGGTCGGGATCCGATCCGATGGCGAAGGTAACCTGCAGGCCGTAAGTGCCGGAACTCGAGCTGGTGCTTTGCATGTACAGCTCGTTCTGCACGCCATTGACCTGCTGTTCGATCGGCACGGCCACTGTATTGGAGACCGTTGCGGCGTCGGCACCCGGATAGTTCGCCGAGACGGTGACCACCGGCGGCGTGATGTCCGGATAGCGCGCTACCGGGATTACCGTCAGCGCCAGCAGTCCGGCGAGGGTGATCGCCACCGCAATCACGATTGCGAATTTCGGCCGGTGGATGAAGAAGCCGGACAGCATCTCAGCCCCCTGTCCCGTTGGCGCCCTGCCCGTTCGCAGTCGCCGCCGCAGCGACCGTCGGGTTCACCACCTCACCTGCGCGGACCTTCTGCACGCCCTGCACGATCACCCGCTCGCCGCCGTTCAGGCCCTTGGTGACGATGAAGTCCTGCGCGATCTGCCGACCGATCTCGATCGCCTGTTGCGCCACCTTGTTGTCGGACCCGACAAGCAGCACGAAGCGGCCCTGCTGATCGGTCTGCACCGCCGCAACCGGCACCACCGGCCGTTTCTCCGGCTGACTCCGACGCACCTGCACCGTCGCGAAGGCGCCCGGCAGCAATAGCCGGACCGGGTTGGGGAAATCCGCATAGACCGTAACGGTGCCCGTTGCCGGGTCCACCTGATTGTTGACGAAAGCGATCTTGCCGGCCTGGTCGTATTGCTTCCCGTTGGCCAATTGCAGTTGCAACGTCAGGCTGGCGGCGATCTGGTTCTGCGTCGCCCCGGTGCGCTGCTTCACCGATACGATGTCCCGATCGGTCACCGAGAATACCGCCCGGATCGGGTCCATCTGATTGACCGTCGCCAGCGGCTGGGAACTCGGCGTCACCAGATTCCCCTTGGTGTAGGCAACCGCGCCGATCCGCCCATCGATCGGCGATACGATCGTGCAGTAGCTGAGATTGAGCGCCGCCGTCGCCACGTTGGCCTGCGCCGCCAACACGTCGGCCGCGTCGCTGTCACGCGTCGCGAGGGCCTGATCCAGCGTGGCCTGTGCCGAAACGCCCTGCTGCCGGAGTTGGCTTTGCCGCTCATACGCGAGCTGTGACTGCCGATAAGCGGCGTTGGCCTTATCCAGACTGGCCTGCGCGGCCTGCACCGCTGCCTGATACGGCGCCTTCTGCAGCTCGAACAGAAGCTGGCCGGCCTTGACGTCGCTGCCTTCCTTGACCGCCACGTTCTCCATGAACGCGGTGACCCGCGCGGCGATCTGGACCGACTGGATTGCGGCGACGCGGCCGACGAAACTGCTGACCGGTGCCACGTCCTCTACCTGGACGGTGGCCACGGTGACCGCCGGCGGCGGATTGGCTGCGCGAAGCGGTGTCACGGCCATGAACAGGCTGGCCAACCCGATCGCCGGGCAGCAGGTCCGGCCGAGCCCCACGCGACGCACCATGCCGCCTTCCGAACCTTACGTGACGATGATCAGATGCGTCCGACTGATCGGGCGCAAATAGCTGTCACCGGATCGTGCAACAGCAGCAGCGGCGGTTCACCAGCTTGCGTTGAACGCCCAAAGCCCGCGATGCGCCGCTCGGGCCTGCTGCTCCTGAAGCCGCAGGTCGGGCTGTCCGTCGCCCGCACGGGCCCAGCCGGCCGCGATCACGGCGCTGTTCAGCACGGTGCCGCTGGTCCGGCAGATCGCCATCGGGCGGCCCATCGAATCCTGGCTCCGCACCTCGCACGTGACCGGTGCCGCCCGCACCAGCGCGGCCAGCGCCGAAGCCCCGGCCGAGCCGCAATCGATCCACCCCCCCGTCTGCTATGCGGCATGCCTCTCCGCGCGCGGCGGGCTCCACCCCGAGCAGCCGCACCACACGGTCCTGCAGCCGCAGAGTGCCGCTGTCCACGACGGCGACCTGCGCCGGCTGGGCGACCAGCGCGATCGTATGCGGTCCGGGTTTCGCAGCCGGCTCGCCGGAATGCAGTGCGACGACGCCATAGCCGGCCCCGGCCAGCAGCAGCGCACAACTCAGCAGCAGGGCCACGCTCCGCCACGGGAGCGCCCATCCGCCGGCCCGAAAGATGCGGCGTGGGTGACGCAAGGACATGATGATCGCAGGGTCGTGACTCGTCCCGCCGGGCGACGTCAAGCCGGAAAGCGCCTCCGCAACAGGTTCAGCCGTTGCGGTCCCGAAGCTCCGCGGGGATCGCGAACCGCGTCAGGTGCGCCGTCCCTGGTTGCAATTCCCGCCACGGCCCGGACACCGCGAATTCGGCGAGCGCAGCGGTAGGAAATTTCGCAGCGAGCCGTTGTGCCGCATCTCCACCGCCGGCGGCCAACCGCGCCGCGAGCTCATGCAGCCCGGGGTTATGCCCGATCAGCAGCACGCTGCGAACCGTCTCGGCGACGCCCTGAAGCACGCCCAGGATCTGCGCGGCGCCGGCCAGATAAAGCGCCTCGACCGACTCGGTCAGCGGCATGTCGTCCCACGGCTCGAGCGCTTCCAAGGTCTCCAGCGTGCGCGCGGACGGCGACGCCAGCACAAGATCGGGGGTCAGCCCGCCGTCGCGCATCACCGTGCGCAGCGCCGCGGCGTCTCGCCGGCCACGTGCGTTCAGCGGCCGGTCGCGGTCGGCAAC
>DATIMO010000648.1:0-9911 GCA_035475215.1 Acetobacteraceae bacterium
TCGGCGGTACAGCAACGATCGGACCGCCCGGCGCCGAGACCATGGTGGCCTCACCATCCACTACGGCTGGCGCGGCGATTGCGGCCGTAAGCGCCTCGGCAAATGCGGCCGCGGAGGGAAATCGGTCCTCCGGACGCTTGGCCATCGTCCTTCGGACCACCGCATCCAGCGCTACTGGTGCCGTGTTCGCCAGTTGGGACGGCAACGGCGGCTCAGTGTTCAGCACTTTGTGCATTATCGCGGTGGTGCTGCCGTCGAAGGGGCGCTCACCCGTCAGAAGCTGATAGAGCAGCACACCGGACGAATAGATGTCGGTCCGCTCGTCGACCACCTGGCCCATGAACTGCTCGGGGGACATATAGGCCGGCGTGCCCATTACGGTTCCGACCTGGGTCAGGCTGCTGCTCTCGATCCGAGCAATGCCGAAATCAGCAATTTTCGCCCGGCCGCCGCTGGTCAGGATCACGTTGGCCGGCTTGATATCCCGATGCACGACGCCGCCCTGATGGCTGTACTGCAGCCCGGCCAGGAGGTCCTGCATGATCCGGTGAATGTCCGGCATTGCGAACCGCTCGTGCCGGTCGAGCAATGCCTTCAAGGTCGTCCCGTCCACGAACTCCATGACGATATACGCCAGATCGGCGGTCTCGCCGTAGTCGTACACACCGACGATGTTCGGGTGGGTCAGCCGCCCGGCGGCCTGCGCTTCCCGCCGGAAGCGGGCGATTTCATCTTCGGTTTCGGGGTCCGGGTGCTCAGGCAAACGCACGGCCTTGATTGCGACCCGCCGTTCGATCCGCGGATCCCAGCCGTCATAGACAATGCCCATCGCCCCGCGGCCAAGCGTGCCACGAACCTCGTACTTGCCGAGGGTCTGCAAGACCTCCATCCGTCTCCTCGTCCGATCGCCCCGACTGGATCATAGCTCTTTGGACGAACAATAAAAACTGTTGCGAAAATCGGTCGGAGATTTTGTCGAGAGAGTTTGGTTATGACGGAAGCAGCAGGTCGGGGGCGGCCGACAATCACAGCCGCAGCCGCCGGAAAAACGGTTGCGGCGGGATCAGTCCTCGCTCAAGGCACAATGGCCAACCAGCAACCCGACTGCCAGGGACAGCACACCCCAGCTTGCGAGTGCCGTTAAAAGCACGTGGCGCGGATCATGGACGGTGAGTTGCAAAGAAGCAACAAGACCGATCAGCGCGATCGTCGTGCTGGCCAGGCTCGCCCTGGCGAGAATATGCTTGACCCTGTTCATCGCCGGTCGCCACCCCGATCCGGTTATCGTCGTGGTCTGCCTCTTTCGCTTGAGAGCATGCCCCATGCTCTGGCTCAAGAAACAGACATGCAGATGTCTTCAGGCTTTGCAGGGTGGCTCGGGTTCACAAATCTGTCAACAAACTTTTGCCAGTCAAATGCGGCCAATGAAAAATGGAAATAAGATTACATTAACGACAGCGCTCCGAATATGCGGCGATGCTCTGGCCAGTCGGCATTATGCCGCCTCACTCTCACCCCGACGTTCCGCTCGCTTGCGGGCGTGCGGGTCCAGGAAACGCTTGCGCAGCCGCACGGCGCCCGGGGTGACTTCCACCAGTTCGTCGTCCTCTACGTAGGCGATCGCCTGCTCCAGGCTCATGCGCCGGGGCGGGATCAACAGCATGGCGTCGTCCTTCCCGGCGGCGCGAATGTTCGTCAGTTTCTTTTCCTTGATCGGGTTGACGTCGAGATCAGTGCCGCGATTGTGCTCGCCCAGGATCATGCCGACATAAACCTTCTCGCCGGGATGCACGAACAGGGCGCCGCGTTCCTGCAGGTAGAACAGCGCGTAATGCACCGCCTCGCCGTTCTCGGTGGAGATTAGCGAGCCGTTGCGCCGGCCCTCGATCGGACCCCGCCACGAATTGTAGCCGGCAAACAGCCGGTTCATCACGCCGGTGCCGCGCGTATCTGTCAGAAACTCCCCATGATAGCCGATCAGTCCGCGACTCGGGATCAGGAAGGTCAGCCGCACCTTGCCGCCGCCCGAAGGCCGCATCTCGCGCAGTTCCCCCTTGCGGCGAGACAGCTTTTCGACAACGACGCCGGAATAGGGCTCGTCCACATCGGCCAGCACCTCTTCCATCGGCTCTTCACGCTCGCCGGAGGTTTCGTTTCGCCGGGTCAGCACGCGGGGACGGCCGATGGTCAGCTCGAAGCCTTCACGGCGCATGGTCTCGATCAGAACCCCAAGCTGCAACTCCCCGCGGCCGGCGACCTCGAAGGCTTCCGTTTCGTTGCTGTCCGTCACCTTGATGGCGACATTGCCCTCGGCCTCACGGAACAATCGCTCGCGGATCTGGCGCGAAGTGACCTTCTTGCCCTCGCGCCCGGCCAGCGGGCCGTCATTGATGCGGAACGTCATTGCCAGTGTCGGCGGATCAACCGGAATGGCGGGCAACGGGGCGGCCAGGTCCGGCGCGCCGATCGTGTCCGGTATTGTTGCCTCGGTCAGACCGGCGATCGCGATAATGTCGCCCGCCTCGGCCTGCTCGACCGGCAGCCGGTCCAGCCCGCGGAACGACAGCAGCTTGGTCATCCGCCCGGTTTCGACCACCGCGCCGCTCGCGTGCAGCACCTTGACCGGCATATTGAGGCGGGCACGACCCTGCTCGATCCGGCCAGTCAGCACGCGGCCGAGGAAATTGTCGTATTCGAGGATTGTCGCGACCATGGCGAAGGGCGCCTCGAGATCGACCCGGGGCGCCGGAACGTGCCGGATGATCAGCTCGAACAACGCGGAAAGGTCGCGCCGAGGCCCATCCAGCGTCGTGTCCGCCCAGCCCTGCCGGCCGGAGGCAAAAAGCATAGGGAAATCGAGCTGCGCGTCAGTCGCGCCGAGCGCGGCGAACAGATCGAAAATCTCGGTATGGACCTCATCCGCGCGGGCATCGGAACGGTCGACCTTGTTGACCACCACGATCGGGTGCAGGCCGCGCGCCAACGCCTTGCCGACCACGAATTTTGTCTGCGGCAGCACGCCTTCCGCCGCATCCACCAGCACCAGCGCGCCATCCACCATGTTCAGGATGCGCTCCACCTCGCCGCCGAAATCGGCGTGGCCAGGCGTATCGACGATGTTGATTCGGGTGCCGTTCTGGTCCGGCCAGATGACCGAGGTGCACTTGGCGAGGATGGTGATCCCCCGCTCCCGCTCGAGATCGTTGCGGTCGAGCGCGCGTTCGGCGACTTGCTGATGCTCCCGGAATGAGCCTGACTGGCGCAGGATCTGGTCCACAAGCGTGGTCTTGCCGTGATCGACGTGCGCGATGATCGCGATGTTGCGGATGTCCATGCGGGCCTGAATGTGGGGATTGATGCGCCGCACACATAGGGCGCCGCGCCAGCAACAGCCAGAGGAGAATGTCGCACGGCAGGTGTTATGCCGTCTCGGGGCTCGCTCGTGGCAGGAACAGGCGAACTGTGGTGCCCTTGCCTTGGGTGCTGTCGATGCGCACCGCCCCGCCGGACTGGGTGGTGAATCCGTGCACCATGGACAGTCCCAGACCGGAACCCTTGCCGACCGCCTTGGTCGTGAAGAACGGCTCGACGGCGCGCGCCAGCACCTCGGCGGGCATGCCTTCGCCGGTATCCGCAACCTCTAGAACCACGTAGTCGCCGTCCGGCAGGTCGGGTGCCGTCTGGTGCCCACCGATCTGGGCGTTCGTCAGGCTCAACCGGATCCGGCCGCCATCTGGCATGGCGTCGCGGGCATTGACCACAAGGTTCATGACCGCGGCCTGGAACTGGGCCCCATCAACACGGACCGGCCAGGCCGACGGATTGCTTTCGATCGTCAGATTGACGGTTTCGCCGATGAAGCGGCGCAGCAGGGTCCCAGTTTCCTTGATGACCGCAGTCAGATCGACCACCGTTGGATGCAACTCCTGGCGCCGCGAGAACGCTAGAAGCTGGCTGGTGAGCTGCGCACCCCGCATCGCTGCCTGCAATGCAGTATCGGCGAGCTTCCGCACCCGCTGATTGTCGGTGCGGCGCCCGATCAGTTCCATGCTGGAGATCACCGCCGTAAGCAGATTGTTGAAGTCGTGTGCGATCCCGCCGGTAAGCTGGCCAACCGCCTCCATCTTCTGAGCCTGACGAAGCTGTGCCTCCAGTTCCTCCCGCTCGGTCAGATCGCGTGCCGTGCTGACGATCAGCCGCTCCCCAGGTTCGGTTTCCACCGGCACCGGCACGAACACGACATCGATCGTGCGGGTGCGGCCGGCCATCGTGCGCCGGGCCATGTACCGCTGCGGCTGGCCCGTGCGCACGCATTCCCGCATATGATGCAGCGGTACCTCGGCCTGCTCGGCACCGAGAATGTCCTGGACGCGGCTGCCGACCACCTGTTCGCGCGACAGCCCATACGCCTGTTGGCAGGCCGGATTGAGGTCGACGTACACGAAGCTGCCGTCCGGTTCGCCACGGAACAGGCTGAGCCAGTCCA
Organism: Acetobacteraceae bacterium; assembly: GCA_035475215.1. Classification (GTDB taxonomy): domain Bacteria; phylum Pseudomonadota; class Alphaproteobacteria; order Acetobacterales; family Acetobacteraceae; genus DATDIC01. The sequence continues at coordinate 4,487 of DATIMO010000648.1, forward strand.
GTGAGGTAACGAAGAATGTCTCCAGCCGTGCGCGGCTTTCCGCCAGTTGCCGGGCACGGAGTTCAGATTCCTGTTCCAGCCGTTCATTCAGAACGCGCAGTCGTTCCTGGCTGTCATGCAGCGCCTGTGTCATGCGTCGGCGCTCGGTAATGTCTTCGAGGATGCCGAAATTATATCGTAAGCGTCCATCGGGATCGCGGATCGGCCCGACATTGACGCTGACCCACAGCACATCGCCAGCCTTGCGGATGAATCGCTCTTCGAGCTGGATGCGCGGCAGGGTGCCTTCGATCAAGGCGCTGCCCTGGCGGAGGCATTCCGCGCGGTCATCCGGATGCACCAGGTCCAGAAAGCTCATGCCAATGAGTTCGTCCGCGCTGTAGCCCAGCATCCGGCAGAGCGCGGGATTTACCTCCCGAAAACGGAAATCGGGGCCTGCGGTGGCCTTGCCGAGCGGGCTTTGCTCGAACACTTGGCGAAACCGTGCTTCGCTGTCGCGCAGCGCCGCCTCCGTGCTGCGCGCATCAGTAACATCGCGCCAATGCACGGCCGTGAGCATGTCGGCCAGCGGACAAACACGGAACCAGATTTGGCGCTGCAACACATCTGAGAAGACTTCGTATTCGGTGATCGTTCGGCCCGCAACAGCCTGTTGGAGCCGGTGTCCGGCATCCGTTCCGTAGCTGGCCGGAAAGCAATCCCACAGCGTCCGCCCGACCAGTTCCTCGCGCGCGAAAGACCACGTATCGCAGCAGCGGCGGTTGACATAGGTGAAACGGAATTCTGTATCCAGCACGTAGAAACCGTCACCGACGGCGTCGAGGATTTCGCTGACAGACGGATGTGCTGCCCGATCGGCCTCGCGCATATCTGTCTGGGTCTTGGTCATCGCACCTGTCTGCTTAGCAGATTGAGGTGGCGGTGGTCATCCCAACAGACGACCGATCACCCGCGCCGTATAATCCACGACGGGAATGATCCGGCCATAGTTGATCCGCGTCGGGCCGATCACCCCGATGGCACCCAGGATGCGTCCGGAGTCGTTGCGCGCCGGCGCGACGACCATGGCGATCCCCGACGCCCCAAACAGCCCGCTCTCGGCGCCGATGAAGATCCGCACCCCGTCGGACTGCTCGGCCAGTTCCAGCAGGCGCAGCATCGTCTCCTGCGCTTCCAGACGTTCGAACAGCGACTGGATCACCGTTAGCCGATCGATCTGAGTCACGTCGGACAGCAGTCGCGCCTGACCACGCACGATCAGGCTGCCGCCGCGCCCTTCCGAGGTCCAGGTGGCCAGGCCAGCCTCGACTATCTGCGCTGATAGCGTGTCGAGTTCACTGCGGTCCGCTGTCATTTCGTCTGCGACGATACGCCTTAGCTCCCCAAGCGGACGACCGGCGATACGTGCATTCAGGTAGTTGCCGGCCTGCTGCAATGCCGACGGGGGCACACCAGGAGGGGTGTCGATCACCCGGTTTTCCACGTGTCCATCGGCACCAACCAGCACGACCAGCGCGCGCCCCGAGCCGAGCGGGACGAATTCGATGTGCTTGAGCGGCCCTTCGGTCTTGGGGGCCAGCACCACGCCAGCCGCCGCCGACAGTCCCGACAGCAGCGTGCTGGCATCGGCGAGCGTATCCTCGAGGCTGCGGCCGGAGGCGCTGAGCGCCGCCGAAATCGCCCCCCGGTCATCTTCGGTGAGTTCGCCGAAATGGAGCAGGCCATCGACGAACAGCCGCAGCCCGCGATCGGTTGGCAGCCGGCCGGCGGAGGTGTGCGGGGCAAAGAGCAACCCGGCATCGGTCAGGTCGGCCATCACGTTGCGGATCGTTGCCGGCGACACGTTCATGGGGAGGCGGCGCGATAGCGTGCGGCTGCCGACGGGCTCGCCGGTTTCCACGTACTGCTCGACGATTTCGCGCAGGACGGCGGCCGAACGGGAGTCGAGGCCGGGCGGCAGAGCGGCGGGTCGGCCGGTGAGGCGGGACGCCGGGGGGTTGAGCGGGGTGTCCATGCGATTCAGGGGAGGAAGGTAAGGGAGGCGGGCCGCTCTGGTCAATTTGGCAGAATTGGCGGTAGCGTCGCAGGCCGAAGGAGCAGCAATATTGTTGCCGAGACTTCGTCGATTGGGCGCCTCATGCTGGGGGTGGACTTGCACCGGCCTGACAGGACACGCCCGCAGACGCTCGGTTGCGGCGGAGGCCGCCGGGTACCGGCGAATTGTTCACAATGGCGGGTCATGATGGTTGATGTAATATAATGGTTGCCAATCGAGCCGTTACAACCGAGATTTGCATCGTCGGAGCCGGCCCGGTTGGCGGTACCCTGGCCTGCCGCTTGGCGGAAGCCGGTGTGCCGACGATGGTAGTCGATCGCGCCGCCCTGCCGCCAATGGAACATCCGGCGTTCGACGGCCGTGCCTATGCCATTGCCGCGGGATCACGAGACCTGCTGGAACAGGCGGGAGTCTGGGGCCAATTGCCGGATCCGGCGTGCCCCATCCTTGATATCCGGGTCAGCGATGGCAGGGTCGGCCGCCCCGCATCCGGACTGTTCCTCCATTTCAATCATCATGAGGCTGGCGCCGATGCTGGGCCTTTCGGCTGGATGGTCGAGGCACGGAGCCTGCGGCGTGCACTGAACGCGCACCTGCATGATCTGCCGATGCTGACCGTTGTCGCGCCCGCCGAAGTCACGGTCGATCGGGCGGCGGACGGCGCCACGCTGCGTGTGGCTGACGGGGTGGTGATACGGTGCCGTCTGGTGATTGCCGCCGAGGGCCGCAATTCTCCGCTGCGGGAAGCGGCACGCATTCCGGTCACCCGATTGCGGTACCGGCAAACCAGCATTGTCAGTGCGATCAGTCACGAGCGAACGCATCAGAATACCGCGCTGGAACTTTTCCTGCCCACAGGTCCGTTCGCGCAACTGCCGATGGGGCCGAGCCCGGACGCCGAAACCGGTGGCGCCGCCAATGTGTCCGCGATCGTCTGGACCGAACGAAACGATATCGCCGAGCGAATACTGAATCTGGATGACCCTCGTTTTGCCGATGAGATTGCGCGACGGCTGGGCGATCATCTGGGTTGGGTGCGGCCGATCGGCCGCCGGTGGAGCTACACGTTGTCCGCCATGCTGGCGCATCGCTACACGGATACTCGGCTGGCACTGGTCGGCGATGCGGCACACAGCATTCATCCGATCGCCGGCCAGGGGCTCAATCTAGGCTTTCGTGACGCGATCGCTCTGGCCGATCTGCTGATCGAGGCACATCGCGCGGGCGCCGATCCCGGGTCCCCTGCCCTGCTCGCGCGATATCAGCGCCGGCGGCGCGCCGACAATCTGGCGATGCTGGCAATCACCGACGGGCTGGACCGGCTGTTCAGCAACGACAATCTACTGCTTCGCGCGGCGCGCGACATTGGCATCGGCGCCGTGCACCGGTTGCCGCCGCTGAAACGACTGTTCGTGCGGCAGGCCATGGGGATCGGGGCGCTTCCGGGCTCGGGCTGACACGCCTATCCTGCCGTTACCGATAACCGGAGAAAGCCCGATGGCGCCACGCATCCTTGTCACCGACAACCCAATCAACGCGAGCGACGTGATGCGGGAACTGGCGCCCGCCGGTTACGAGATCGTGCTGGCCCGGGCCGGCAGCGCGGAATGGAATGCGGCCCTGCCCGAAACCGAGTATCTGGTCGGGCTCGGCGAAGTGAAGATGGATGACATGTTCTACAAATCGGCACCAAAGCTGAAGCTGGTGCAGTTGCTCAGCGCGGGATACGACCGTGTGGATATCGAGGCCGCGCGACGCGCCCATGTTCCCGTGTGCAACAATGGCGGTGCCAACGCGGTGGCGGTGGCCGAGCATGCATTGATGCTGATGCTGGCGGTTTCTCGCCGGCTGGTGTGGCAGCATTCGATGGTCGCTTCCGGCCGTTGGCGTGGGAATGATATTTCCAGCGTGCGGCTTTATGAGATTCACGATCGCACACTGGGCATCATCGGCCTGGGCACCATCGGCAAAAAGGTGGCGCGACTGGCGAGGGCGTTCGGGCTGCATGTCCAGTATTACGACGTTGCCCGGCTTACCGAGGATCAGGCGGATGCGCTCGGTGTGCGCTTCCGGTTGCTGAACGAACTGCTGCGTACTTCAGACATCATGTCGTTGCACGTGCCGCTGACGTCACTGACGCGTCACATGATCGGTGCGCGGGAGTTGCGGCTGATGAAGCCGACGGCGTATTTGATCAACACGTGCCGCGGCCCGGTGGTGGATGAGCCGGCACTGCACGAGGCGCTGACCAGCGGGACAATTGCCGGCGCCGGGCTGGACGTGTTCGAACAGGAACCGCCGGCGGCGAACAATCCGCTGTTCGGGTTGGACAACGTGGTGCTGACGCCGCATTTCGCCGGACCGACATGGGATAATCAGTATAGTCGGTTTCGGAATGGGTTCGATAACGTGCAGCGTGTGGCGCGGGGAGAAAAGCCGTTGTGGGTCATTCCGGAGTTGCGGGAGTAGCGGTTTAGAAGCAACGGTTCACACCGAGGGCGCGGAGGTGTCTCGGAGGGCCACAGCGGGTTTCGCGCTTGCGGTATGGCATCGCTGAAGCGCAGAACCGGCTGCCGGAGCTGATCAACCGCGTCCTTCAGGGTGAGGACGTGGTGATCACCCGGGACGGCCCTCCGGTCGTTGAGCTGAAGGCGGTTGCGTCCCCTTCGCCGCCGCCTCGTCCGATCACTCAGGCCGACATCGCAGTGCCGAAGTACTCGGGATCGAAGTCACTGCGGGACAGTAATTTTACAGAGGGCTTTCTCTCCGCGCCCTCTGGCTATCGGTTCGCAATTGACCGCATGCCGCCAGGATATCACGGCCGCGCGGCGTGCGTACCGGCGATGAAAAACCCGCGTCCATCACGACCTGGGCGAATCTGTCGATAGCAGCCGCGCTGCTGGTTTCGTACGGGCTCCCCGGCCAGGGATTGAACGGAATCAGGTTCACTTTCGCCGGAATTCCGGCGATGAGCCGAACTAGATCGCGAGCATCCGCTACGCTGTCATTGACGCCTTTCAGCATGACGTATTCGAACGTGATGCGGCGCGCGTTGGACGAACCGGGATAGCGCCGGCATGCGGCGATCAGCTCGGCGATCGGGTATTTGCGGTTCAATGGAACCAACTCGTCGCGCAACTCATCGCGGACCGCGTGCAAGGACACGGCAAGATTGACGCCCAGCTCCGTCCCTGCCCGATCCATCATCGGCACCACGCCGGAAGTGGACAGCGTGATTCGCCGTCGTGACAGCGCGATCCCCTCGCCATCCATCACGATCGTCATCGCCTTGGCGACGTTCGCGTAATTGTACAGCGGCTCGCCCATGCCCATCAGCACGATGGTCGAGAGCAGGCGCGGCGTCTCGCC
>DATIMO010000649.1:0-5252 GCA_035475215.1 Acetobacteraceae bacterium
GTGCCGGGCGCCGACGACGTGATGCTGGGGTACCAGAGCACGTCATTCCATGATGCGCTGGCAACGCGTGAGCTGCTCGGCAAACGCGCCGCGCCGGAATTCGAACACTGGCTGGCCAAGCAGGGTTTGCTTGATCGCAGAAAGCGTGTGCGCACGCCGGCCATGCCTGCGGCGTTCCGGCGGTTGCTGCCCGATGGCTGAACCGCCGGATGTCTGGGCGGCCGCACGGTCCTTGACGCCGGCACGGATCGGGCTGAGGCGGGCAGGGGCCTCATTGGCCACCGCCCCGTCGCTGGCGTTTCGTCTGGCGCACGCTCGGGCACGGGATGCGGTGCATGCGGAACTGGATGTGGATCGGTTGACCGGCGATCTGAGTGCTATCCCGTTGCAGCGCGCGCCGGTGGTTGTGGACAGTGCCGCCCGGGATCGGCAGACCTATCTGCTGCGCCCCGACCTCGGCCGGCGCCTGTCCCCCGATACAGAAGCTCACCTCCTTACTTGCGATTGCGACCTTGCCGTCGTTGTGGCGGACGGCCTGTCCGCTCGCGCCGCGCAGACCCATGCCGCCCCACTGCTGGCCGTGCTGATTCCGATGTTGCAGGCTGAAAGCTGGGCGATTGCACCTCTGGCAATCGTGCGGAATGGACGGGTCGCGATCGGTGATGCAATTGCCGCACGACTGGGCGCCGCCGGCGTGCTCGTGCTGATCGGCGAACGCCCCGGACTTTCTGCGCCAGACAGCCTGGGGGCGTATCTCACTTGGGGCGCAGGTCCGCAAACGACCGATGCAAATCGAAACTGTCTTTCCAATATCCGCCCGGAGGGAATGCCGTCGGCGGAGGCCGCCCGGCGGATTGCGCTATTGCTAGGGCGCATGCGCCAGACGGGATACTCCGGTGTGGCACTGAAGGATGAGGCCGAGGTCCCGCCACGGCTTGGGTGAATGCGCACGAACACAGGAGGTGCTGACATGGCCCTGCGGCTGCGAACATCAGTGCCGGCGGTGCGCGGAACCGCGTTGCCTGCTCCACCGGACCAACGGCGCGGACTGATCCCCTATCGCGCTGGTGCGATTGCGCTCGGGGTTGCCGCGGTGGGGGCGTTGGCATTGGGCGCTCTGGGGATCGGCGCGCTCGCGGTAGGCCGCATGGCGATCGGTGAACTGATGTTGAAGCGAGGGCGGGCACGTCAGGTCGAGCTGAAATCGCTGATCGTGGCCGAGTTGGTCGTGAGCCGGCTTGTCGTGCACGATTTCGTGCGTCCGACCGTGACGGCGCGCGGCTTTGTCACTGACCAATAAGTTTCGGTTCACAGGGCCCTCCTTACGAGGTTTATTGAACATTGGTAAATTTCCGTGAGTAGTCCGGTACGAAATCGGACCGTACAACCAAAGCGGAACGTTGTGAGAGCGTGATTCATGCTTTCTGACCGTTCTACTTCAAACGATCACGCTCTGGATCAGTTCAGCCGCATCCTGAGCTCTTCCATCGCAACCCGTGCCCGATCGGCCGCATCGCCCTTCGGCACCAGCACCAGGAATCGTTCGAAGCAGCGCAACGCCGCGGCCACGTGATCCAGCCGTTGATGCATCACTGCCGCTTCACGCCACAGGGCGGCGTGATCTGGGGCAATGCGCAGCATGTTCTCCGCGCAGGTCAGCGCGCCCGGCATATCGCCCGCGTTCAGCCGGCGCGTCTTGATGTTGTTCTGCAGGCGCAGCAGCACGGCGCGCGTGCTCATTGGCTGCAGCAGACCGGGGCGCAATTCGGCGCGTTCCCCCTCGATCCGCTTGAGCAACGCACGCATGTCGCGTGCTTCGATGGCGGTGCCACCGTCGAACAGGTCGAGCACCAGTTGCGAGCCTTTGCCTTCCAGCGCCAGCAGGAAATGCGCCGGGAAATCGACCCCGTGCGCGCCCCAGTCCGCCGCCCGCGTCGCGTGCAGCCAGATCACGCCCAGCGCCACAGGCAGGCCCTTTCGGCGCTCGATGACGCGAATCAGATTGGTATTCGCCGGATCTTCGTAGGTTTCTGCATCGCCGCGGTAGCCGTGGCGGCCGACCAGAAGGCCGCCCAGCGCCTCGGCGCGGATACCGAGATCGGCGCCCTTGATGCTGCGCGCCAGTGCCGCCGCACCGCGGGCGATCGCCGATAGTTCATCGCGCGCGCTGTGCCAATCGGCGTCCGGTGCGTCGATGCGGGCAAACGCGAGCGCGGCATCAGCGATGTCGATTTCGACATCCGGCAGCAAGCCGATCGCATCGAGCGCGGCACGTGGATCGAGTGGGGCGGGCGGAGCAGGCATGACCGCAAGTGCTACGGCCTTGCCTTCGCCGCCGCAAGCCGGCTCGGCTACTCCGCGGCGGGCAGATAGATCTCCTTGCCCTTCTCCGCAAACTCCTTGCTTTTCTGCTCCAATCCCGCCAGCCGCGCCGCGTCTTCCCGCAAATCCTGCGTGATCTTCATCGAGCAGAACTTGGGGCCGCACATGGAGCAGAAATGCGCCACCTTGTGCGCGTCCTTGGGCAGCGTCTCGTCGTGGAAGCTGCGTGCCGTGTCGGGATCGAGCGACAGATTGAACTGGTCCTGCCAGCGGAATTCGAACCGCGCGCGACTGACCGCGTCATCACGCAGCCGCGCCGAAGGATGTCCCTTGGCCAGGTCAGCCGCATGCGCCGCAATGCGATACGTGATCACCCCGGCTTTTACGTCGTCACGGTTTGGCAGGCCGAGATGCTCCTTCGGCGTCACGTAACACAGCATCGCAGTGCCGAACCAGCCGATCATCGCGGCGCCGATCGCGCTGGTGATGTGGTCGTAGCCGGGCGCAATATCGGTGGTCAGCGGGCCAAGCGTATAGAACGGCGCCTCGCCGCATTCGGCGAGCTGCTTTTCCATGTTCACTTTGATCTTGTGCATCGGCACGTGGCCGGGGCCTTCGATCATCACCTGGCACCCCTTGTCCCAGGCGATCTTGGTCAGTTCCCCAAGCGTTTCCAATTCGGCGAACTGCGCACGGTCGTTGGCGTCGGCGATGCAGCCGGGACGCAGCCCGTCACCCAACGAGAACGACACGTCGTATTTTCGCATGATGTCGCAGATGTCGGCGAAATGCTCGTAGAGGAAACTTTCCTTGTGATGCGACAGACACCAGCGCGCCATAATCGACCCACCACGTGAGACGATTCCGGTGGTGCGCGTTGCGGTCAGCGGCACGTAACCGAGGCGCACGCTGGCATGGATGGTGAAATAGTCCACACCCTGTTCGGCCTGCTCGATCAGCGTGTCCTTGAAGACTTCCCAGTCCAGCTTGTCGGGTTCGCCATCGACTTTTTCCAATGCCTGGTAGATCGGCACGGTGCCGATCGGTACTGGTGCGTTGCGCAGGATCCAGTCGCGGATGTTGTGGATGTTGCGACCGGTGGACAGGTCCATCACGGTGTCCGCGCCCCAGCGGATCGCCCACACCAGCTTTTCCACTTCTTCCGCGGCGCCGGATGTGACCGCCGAGTTGCCGATATTGGCGTTGATTTTCACCAGGAAGTTGCGGCCGATGATCACCGGTTCCAGTTCCGGGTGGTTGATGTTGGCGGGAATGATGGCGCGGCCCCGGGCGATTTCATCACGGACGAATTCTGGGGTGATAAAGGCCGGGATTTCGGCGCCGAAGTCTTCGCCGTCGCTGCGGCGGTCTTCGGCGCCTGCAAGCATCTTCTGCCGTCCAAGGTTTTCCCGGTGGGCGACGTAGATCATTTCTTCGGTAATGATCCCGCGTTGGGCAAATTCGTATTGCGTGACCGGCTGGCCGGGACGGCCGCCATACACGGGATGATCGGCTGGGCATAGCGGCACCAGGCGATCGCCGGACGCGCCGCCGTTGTCTTCGGGCTTGATGGCGCGGGGTTCGATGCGGGCGAAACCGCGGCGCGCGATCCATTCGCGACGCACCGGCGGCAGACCGGCTTCCAGGTCGATGGTCTGTGCCGGGTCGCTGTATGGGCCGGAGGTGTCGTAGGCGCGATACGGCTCCTCCCGCGCCGAAGGATCAAGCGCGATTTCCCGGAACGGCACGGCTATATCCGGATGTGTCGTCGGGCTGCTGTATATCTTCCGCGACCCGGCGATTGGCCCGATTGTAACCGAGGACGGGCGGGCGGCGGTTCTGGACTGGACCGTCATGGGTGTTCTCCCTCATGGCGTGTCCGGCGTCGGGTGGGGTTTGTGGTCGTGGCAGGCCCCGTCCCTACGCCGGCATGACCCGGATCAGGTTCAAGGGTCACCGGCGCCGGTGCGTTGCGCGCACCCCTGCCGGACTCTCAGTCCCTGGTAGCGGCGGGACCCCCCTCGGTGGTGCAGAAGGATGGGGGAAGGGGAGGCGGGTGTCAAACTGGCGCCTAATGTCGAAGTGGTCCCGCCCGCACTCCGTGCCCGCTAAGTAGGGGTCCGCTCTTTTTTCTTTAGCCAATCCCAAATGGATCGGCTAAGCCAGCCTTGCCGTTCGGCCACATTGATCTCGACAATAAACAGACTGTCCTTCTCTCCTAACAGCGGCTTGAGTCGTCCGTACCAGGTTTCGGGCGAGCTCGATGTCCAAACGATCCAGCAGTTTGGTGCATATCGTATCCAATCTATTGCCTTGTTAAATATTGGAGTGAGAGTGGAGATCCTCGGGTCCCCATCGCCCCAATTAAATCCAATGTGGAGGTGCCGCTTGCCCATCATTCCGGATCCGGTCGCTCAATAAGCGTGGGGGGAGGAGCGAGTGGCTTCTCGGGATCCGTTGTCGGTGGATTGATCGAGAGCGGAAACTTGCTGCCCATCTGCATTTCGCGGAACTTTATCCATTCAGAACCTCCAACTGCCGCTTGATCGGGATGAAAATGCGCGAAAAGCCACGTACCAAGAAGGAATACCACGAAAACACCGGCTATCACAGCCACAATCGCGAGGAGCTGTGGATTCCCTGGTAACGCCCAGGCAATTGCGCCGACGGCAGCGCACAACGCGATCATCGCATACGTTGTATGTCCGACAACGCCGGAGCCAAACCGAACGCGATCAGGTGGTTCGCCGACACCAAATAAGCGGTGAAGCAGAAAATCCCACACGGTGGGTCGAATCGTTACCAGTCAGCCTGTTCTCAAATTCCGAAATGGCCCCATCCCGGCTTTGAGTATCAACTCCAGGTCGTCGCGAAGATGTCTGCCCTGCTCCACCAGGCCGAGCAATACCGTGCGCATCTCGCGCTGCTCG
>DATIMO010000650.1:0-4484 GCA_035475215.1 Acetobacteraceae bacterium
AGCAACTATGACACCGACATACTGCTTTGGTCTGAACGGCAAGGCGCTCTGCTGCGACGCATGGGTACCGGCGAACGGGTCAATGATCAGGTGGATTGGGAAAACGTGGCCGAGGAGATCGAAAGCGTGGGACGCGAGCAGGTGCACGCTGTCGAATCGCTCTTGACACAGGCGTTGCTGCATCTGCTCAAGGTCGAGGCGTGGCCGGCGTCGCGTGAGGTCGCCGGGTGGGAGGCGGAGGCGCTTCTGTTCATCGCGCAGGCACGACGGCGTTTTGTCCCATCCATGCGGCAAAAGATCGACCTTGCGGGTCTGTATCTCGATGCCCGGCGCGTGCTTCCGAAAGCCATGAACGGCCTCGCGCCTCAGCCGGTGGCCGAGACCTGCCCCATGAGTCTCGATCAACTCCTGGCGATATAGGCGCACCGCGAGCGGACAACCGGCATGGCGGATCGGGTGGCGCTGGTCAGCGGCGGAGCACGGGGGATCGGTGCGGCGGTCGCGGCGCGTCTTGGACGGGATGGTTATCGTGTGGTTGTGGCGGACCGGGATGCGGCCGCTGCACCCGCAGGTGGGCGATATGTGCGGTGTGATGTCTCGGTTGAAGCGGAGGTCAATGCGCTGATCGCCGACATGGCAGCACAGGAAGGGCGGCTGGATGCTCTGGTGTGCAATGCCGGGATCATGATCCGCAAGCCAATCGCGGTGCTGAGCCTGGAGGAGTGGTCGGCGGTGATCGGGACCAATCTGACCAGCACGTTCCTGCTGGTGCGGGCCGCCGAGCAGATGCTGCGTGCTGCGCATGGCGCAGTGGTAACGATCGCATCGACCCGCGCGCATATGTCGGAACCGAACACGGAAGCATATGCGGCGTCCAAGGGCGGATTGGTGGCGCTGACGCATGCGCTGGCGATCAGCCTGGGGCCGGATGTGCGGGTGAACTGCATCAGTCCGGGTTGGATCCTGACCAAGGGACCGGCGCCAGCGTCGGCCGATCACGCGCAGCATCCGGCCGGGCGTGTGGGCTCGCCGGACGACATTGCATCGCTGGCGGCGTGGCTGCTGGGTCCGGAGAGCGGGTTCGTGACCGGATCCGAATTCGTCGTCGATGGGGGAATGACCCGGAAGATGATCTACATCGAATAATGCGTGCGTCTGGCGTGGAGTTTCCAATACCGCCAGTATGGTCCCCAGGAGGCTTCCATGAGCATTTCTCGCCGCGCAATCCTGGCTGGCAGTGCTGCGCTGCCGTTCCTGCGGGTCCCGGCCCGGGCCGCCCGCACGCCGGGCACGCTGACATTCGGGCTGTCGTCCTACCCGCCCAACCTGCACCCCTGGATCAACGCCGGCACCGCCGCTGGAACGGTGGCGATACTGCATTATCGCGGGCTGATGTCGTATGGCCCGGACGGGACGATCCAGCCAGAATTGGCCGAGCACTGGGATCGCGATGGCGACGCCGGGTGGGTGTTCCATCTGCGTGACGCGACATTCCACAATGGAAAGCCGGTCACTTCGGCCGACGTGAAATGGACGTTCGAACAGGTGGCAGCTCCGACATCGTCCGCCTATCTGCGCAGCCAGTTCCAGGGCGCACAAAGTATCGAAACGCCGGACGCGCGCACGGTTCGCATCGTGATGAAAGAACCGAGTGCGACATTGCCGGAATGGTTGGCGACGTTCTACATGCCAATCGTTGCTGCAGGATCGGTTGGCGGGAACGATCTGCCGGTGGGCTGCGGACCGTTCGTAATGCAATCATTCGAACGCGGCGTGCGGCTGGAAATGAAAGCGTTCGACAAGTACTACAAACCGGGATTGCCGAAGCTGAAGACCATCCGGCTGATCGCCTATCCGGACGAGAACCTGCGCGTCGCCGCCCTGCAGGCCGGCGATGTCGACCTGATCGAGTACGTGCCCTGGCAATCCATGGGCACGATCGAAAAAGATCCGAAGCTGAAGATGCAGGCGACGCTCGGGCCATTCATGTACCTGACGTTCAACGCGCGGAGCGGACCGTTCAAGGATGCTCGGGTGCGGCAGGCGGTTGCGTACGCGATCAAGCGCGAGGATATCGTGAGCACCGCGTTCTTCGGGCGTGGGGCGGCGCTGAGCGGCATTCCGTTGCCGAAAGGCACTCCGTTCTATGAGCCGTCACTGGCGGATACATGGAACTATGATCCGGACCGGGCGAAACAGTTGCTGGCCGAAGCTGGATTGCCAAACGGTTTCAGTTGCACTTTGTTATCCACCGCCCAGTACGGCATGCACAAGATGACCGCGGAGGTGGTGCAGCAGAATCTGGCGGCGGTCGGCATTCAGGCGCAGCTCAATCTGCCGGACTGGCCGACACGTGTGACCTTGGGCAATCGCGGGCAGTACGAATTGTCGGTGATGGGAACCGCGCTCGACAGCAACGATCCCGACTCGCTGTCCACGCTGATCGACGGGACGCTGCCGGCCGCCTATGGCCGCAGCTACGATCTTGTCGTGCCGGGGATGCATGACCTGCTGGCGGCCGGGCGCGCTGAGTATGATCTGACGAAGCGCAAGGCGGTTTATGACAAGGTGCAGCGCCTGGCGCTGGAGCAGGCGCCGATCGTGGGTCTGGCCTGGCGGTCGCAGGCATACGCGATGGCCAAGGACGTCGATGGGTTCACCAATCTGCCCGGCGCGCTGACGTTCTATTCCGGCTATACGCTGGAGGATACGCACTTCCTCTGATCGGTAACGAGACGTCATGGCCCGCCTTCGCCGGCCATGATGGAAAGTACCTTTGGCGTCAGTGCTGTAGTATTTTGGACAGAAACAGACGCGCCCGATCGCTTTGCGGACGATCGAAGAACGCCTGCTTGTCGGAATCCTCCACGATCCGGCCCTGGTCCATGAACACCACCCGGTCGGCGACGCGGCGGGCAAAGCCCATTTCGTGCGTCACCACGATCATGGTCATACCGTCCTGCGCCAACGTGGTCATCACGTCCAGAACCTCGTTGATCATTTCAGGGTCGAGTGCCGAGGTGGGTTCGTCGAACAGCATCGCGATCGGGTCCATGGCCAGGGCGCGGGCAATGGCGACGCGCTGCTGCTGGCCGCCCGAGAGATTTGCCGGGTAGCGGTCGGCGTGTTCGCGCATGCCAACGCGCTCCAACAACGTGTAAGCGCGCGCAACGGCCTCACTGCGCCGGCGCTTCAGGGCCTTCATCGGTGCCAGGATGATGTTCTGCGTGACGGTCATGTGCGGGTAGAGCTCGAAGCTTTGGAACACCATGCCGATGCGCGCCCGCAGCTTTGGCAGATTCGTGCCGCGATCGGCGACCGAGATACCATCGACGACGATTCGGCCCTGCTGGATCGGTTCCAGACCGTTGATGCACTTGATCAGCGTGCTCTTCCCGGAGCCTGACGGGCCGCACACTACCACGATTTCGCCGCGGGCGACGTTGGTGGAAGTGTCTTTCAGCACCTGCGCGTCGCCGTACCACTTGCTGACATTCTCAACCGAAATCACAGCGCATAGCTCCGGCGAAGCCGTCCCACCGACAGCGAGGCGGTCAGGCACAGGACGAAATAGACCACCGCTGCGAGCAGATAAAGCGGCACCAGGTTGTTGTCGCGCGTGCCGATGATGCTGGCGGCGGTCAGGAAGTCGCGCACACCGACGACATAGACAAGCGCGGTGCTCTTGAACAGGTTGATGGCCTCGGTCAATAGGACGGGCAACATGTTTCGCAATGCCTGCGGCAGGATTATACGACGCATGGTTTGCGGATATGTCAGGCCCGAAGCGAGTCCAGCCAGGACCTGACCGCGGCGGACGCTTTGCAAACCGGCGCGGACGATCTCGCAAAAATAGGCGCCTTCGAACAGGATAAAGCCGATCAGGGCGGAGGTCATGCCGCCGACCGGTCGTCCGACCAGCAGCGGCACCAGGAAGTAGAACCAGAAGATCAGTAGCAGCAGCGGCAAGGATCGCAACAGGTTGACGTAGAAAGCGGCAGCGATGGCGACGGGCCGAAATCGGGAGATGCGCAGCACGGCCAGGATGATGCCCAGCAGAAGCCCTCCCGCCAGGGATGCGGCGGTGAGTTCGACGGTAACCACCATGCCGTCCAGCAGAAGCGGCAGAATGCCGATGAAATAGTGCAGCGTGAAATGCGTCACGTCAGCTTGCCTCTGACGTCAACATGCCGGGGAAGCGGGTGCGGCCTTCCACCAGCCACATCCCCGCCGCAACGGTTAGCGTGACCGCTCCGTAGAGGATCGTTGCGGTCAGGAACATCTCGATTGGCTGCATGGTGTATTCGGATATCTGACGGGTGCGTCCGGTCAGTTCCAGCACACCGATCGTCAACGCCAGCGAGGAGTTCTTGAAGATGCTGAGAAATTCCGTCGTCAGGGCAGGCAGAATGATGCGATAGGCGTTGGGCAGGAGGACATGACGATACACCTGCAACGATGTGAGGCCAGTAGCGAGCGCGGCG
>DATIMO010000651.1:0-3961 GCA_035475215.1 Acetobacteraceae bacterium
TCGTCGGGCAGCAGGCTGGCATCGGCGTGCAGCAAACGGAACAACTCTTCGGTCACACGGCGCGCCTTTGCGGTCATCCGGTTGACCCGCCAATGGCGATACATGCGGGCAAACAGGAAATCCTTGATGGCCTGATTGGCCTCTTCCATCGCCTCGCTGAACGCCACGGTCCTCCGTTTGGCGCGCCGGATCCCATCGGCATCATGCGGACCCAGCCTGCCCAGGCGACGACGCGTCTCATCGATCACGTCGGTCACCATTGCGTCGATCACCCGCCGGATCGTTTCGTGCCGCAGCCGCGGCGGCGGCACGTCAAGGCTGGCGCGGCTGGCGGCCTTCACCGCCTCCCCGACCACCGGCAGGTGCACCACCTCCTCCGGCGTGAACAGACGGGCTCGGAACCCGTCGTCGAGGTCGTGGCTGTGATAGGCAATGTCGTCGGCCAGCGCCGCGACCTGCGCCTCCGCCGAAGCATGGGTGCCCAGATCGAGCTTCTGGCGCTCGTTGTAATCGGCGACATAGTTCGGCGGCCGGGTTAGCGGACCATTATGCTTGACCAGGCCTTCCAGTGTTTCCCATGTCAGGTTCAGGCCATCAAACGCGGCGTAACGACCTTCCAGAAGGGTCACGACCCGCAGGCTCTGCGCATTGTGGTCAAAGCCGCCGAACGGCTTCATGGCCAAGCGTAGCGCGTCCTCCCCGGCGTGACCGAACGGCGGATGCCCAAGATCGTGCGCCAGCGCCAGCGCCTCTGTCAGATCTTCGTCCAACTCCAGCGCCCGCGCCACCGATCGGGCGATCTGCGCCACCTCGATCGAATGGGTCAACCGGGTGCGGAAGAAGTCGCCCTCGTGATTGACAAAGACCTGGGTCTTGTATTGCAGGCGCCGGAACGCCGAGCTGTGAATGATCCGATCGCGATCGCGCTGCCACGGTGAGCGGGTCGGCGCCTCCGGTTCCGGGTGCAGCCGGCCACGGCTGGTCCGCGCGTGGACGGCGTAGGGCGCGAGCATCATGCCGGCGGGGATTACACCGATGCGGCCGTAGCTTCAAATCGGCACCGCGCGCACTTATGTTCCGGGCATGGATGCCATGCCGGGCTTTGCCCTGACCGATCGCGCTGCCGCGCGTATCGCCGAGATAATCGCCGCCGGAGGCCGGGTCGCGGCCCTGCGGGTTGCCGTGCTGGCCGGCGGGTGCAGCGGCTTCCAGTACCGGTTCGAGGTGGACGATGCGCCCCAACCGGACGATCTGGTCATCCAGCGCGGCCCCGCCAGGGTCTTAGTGGACCCCGCCAGCCTCGACCTGCTGGCCGGCGCGGAACTCGACTACACCGATGAATTGATGGGCAGCCACTTCGCCGTCCGCAACCCGAACGCGAAATCGGCCTGTGGCTGCGGGACCAGCTTTTCGGTCGACTGAGTCCGACCGACCACTGTGAGATTTCAATCGTCATTCCCCGACCTGGGACCGTGATCGGTACATCCCGCCGTGAAAATCGCCACCTGGAACGTGAACTCCATCCGCCAGCGTGAAAGGCATGTCTGCCGATGGCTGGAGAAGGCCACCCCGGACATTCTGCTGCTGCAGGAAATCAAGTGCGAAGCGGCCGCCTTTCCTGCTTTGACCTTCCAGGGCCTCGGCTACACCGCCGAACCAGTGGGTCAGAAAGCCTATAACGGCGTCGCTGTGCTCGCGCGCGTACCGTTCGTCGTAACCCATCGCCGGTTGCCCGGCCAGCCGGACGACGATTTGCAGGCTCGGTATATTGAGATCGTATGTAATGACATGACAGTTGCCGGGATCTATCTGCCGAACGGAAATTCGGGTGGGGAGGCCGGGTTCGCTTACAAACTCGCCTGGATGGACCGCCTCGCCGACCGCGCCGCCGCTTTGCTGGAATCAGACCGCCCCACCGTGATCGCCGGCGATTTCAACGTCTGCCCCGCTACCGAAGACGCGGCCCCCGGCACGCTGCCAGCCACCGACGCGCTGGTCCGTCCCGAATCGCGCGCTCGCTTCCGCCGCCTGCTCTGGCTCGGCCTCACGGATGCGGTGCGCGCGTTGCATCCGCACGACGCGGCCTATACGTTCTGGGACTACCAGGCCGGTGCTTGGCAGCGCGACCTAGGATTACGCATCGACCACGTGCTGCTATCGCCAACCCTGGCGGAGCGAGTCACCTGCGCCGAGCCCGACCGTAACGAACGCGGTGAACCGCAACCGTCCGACCATGTGCCCGTCGTGGTGGAACTGAACTGAAAAGTCAGAAAGCGCGAATCACGCTCCCAGGCAAGGATGCCGCGCTCGGCGACCCGCGCGGCGCCCCTGAGGTTCGCGGCAGCAATACCGGTTGTCCTACAGCAGCACCAGGTCGTCCCGGTGGATCATCTCATCGCGCCCGCGCCACCCCAGGATCGCCTCAATCTCATCGGATCGGTGCCCGGCGATGCGCGCGGCATCGTCAGACGCATAGGCCGATAATCCCCGCGCCAGCGCGGCCCCGTCCGGCCCGTGCACGATGACCGGATCGCCGCGCTCAAACCGGCCCTCCACCCTTCGTACTCCCGCCGGCAGCAGCGAACGTCCGCCCGCCAGCGCCCGCGCGGCACCCGCATCGACTGCAAAGTCGCCCAGTGGCGCCAACGTACCGGCGATCCACCGCTTGCGGGCCGAGCGTCCCTCCGGCGCCGCCACAAACCACGAGCAGCGTGCTCCATGCTCCAACGCGCTCAACGGCCGTTCCGTGTGACCGTATGCGATCGCCATTGCACACCCGGCCTGAGTGGCGATGCGCGCGGCCGCCAGTTTGGTCCGCATGCCGCCCGACGAGGAGCCCGGCGGTGGTTCGCCCCCCATCGCCTCGATCTCGGGGGTAACCGCCTCAATCAATGGAATATGCTGCGCCTCTGCGGCGCGCCGCGGATCGGCCGTGTAAAGTCCATCGATATCGGACAACAGAATGAGTTGGTCCGCCTCGATCATCTCGGCCACTCGCGCCGCCAGCCTGTCGTTGTCGCCGAAACGGATTTCCGCAGTTGCCACCGTGTCGTTCTCGTTGATGACCGGAACGCAGCCAAGCCCGAGCAGCGTGTTCAGCGTGGCGCGCGCATTCAAATAACGGCGCCGGTCCTCGGTATCGTCCAGCGTCAACAGAAGCTGGGCCGCAGTCAGCCCGGTCGCCGATAGCGCACCAGTCCATGCCTGCGCCAGCCGGATCTGCCCCACCGCGGCAGCCGCCTGCTGTTCTTCCAGCCGCAGCCGCTTCGCTCCCAATCCCAGCGTGCGCCGCGCCAGCGCAATCGCTCCGGACGACACCACGATCACGTCGGTTCGGCGAGCCCGCAGCATAGAGATGTCGGCAGCCATCCCGGCCAGCCATCGATGGCGCGGCGCCGCTTCGTCCGGGTCCACCAGCAGCGCGCTGCCGATCTTCACCACCACCCGGCGCGCTGAGTCGAGCCCGGGAACCGATGTCACGCCGCCTGGTCCCTGCCGGTCTCGGTAATCATGCCGGCCAGCACGCGCAGCACCTCCGGCACGCCCTGACCAGTGGCGCCCGACAGCAGCAGCACCGGACGGCCAGAGGCGCGCTGCAGCGCCGTTCTACGCGCCGTCGCTTCCCGGGGGGTCATGGCATCCGCCTTGTTCAGCCCGATCAGCTCCGGCTTGTCAGCCAGGCCGGCGCCGTAGGCCCCGATTTCGGCCTGGACGGTGCGCCACGCCTGCACCACATCGCCGGCAGCGCCGTCGATCAGGTGCAGGAGCACAGCGCAGCGCTCGACATGCCCCAGAAACCGATCCCCAAGCCCGGCGCCCGCGTGTGCGCCTTCGATCAGCCCCGGTATGTCCGCCAACACAAACTCTTCGGTGGCGGACAGCCGAACCACGCCGAGTTGCGGCGCCAACGTGGTGAACGGGTAATCCGCGATCTTTGGACGCGCCGCCGACGTTGCGGCGA
>DATIMO010000652.1:0-5493 GCA_035475215.1 Acetobacteraceae bacterium
TCCGCGTCGGTGTTTCGGCGGGCTAGACTGCCCCTATGAATATTACCCTTCGCAAGCCGTGGACGCTCGAGCAGTTCCTCGCCTGGGAGGAACGGCAAGAGCTGAAGCATGAGTTTGACGGGTTCCTGCCGGAGGCAATGACCGGCGGGACGGCCGCGCATGAGACCATCAAAGTGAACCTCATTACCGCGCTGACGAACCGCCTGCGTGGGAAGCCATGCCGTCCATATGGCAGCGATCTCAAGGTACAGATCGAAAACAAGGTGCGCTACCCGGATGCCTTCGTGGTTTGCTCGCCAGTGGCGCCGAGGAACACGTTGGTCCTCGATCCTGTGGTGATCTTCGAGGTTCTGAGCCCCAGCTCCGGACTGAAGGACAGGATCGTCAAGAACCAGGAATACCAATCGCTTCCGTCTGTGAGGCGGTATGTGATGCTGGAGCAGGACAGCATCGCCGCGACGATGTTCGAGCGTAGCGGTGACGATTGGGTCGGGCATATTTTGATGCACGATGCCGTGCTGCGTATGCCGGAAATCGGGATCGAGTTTCCATTGGCTGAGCTTTACGAGGGGATTGATCTGGCATCCGATGGCAATCCCGAGGAATGGCCAGATGCCCCTTGATCTCGAGAGCCGGTTCGCCCGCGTCAGATTGGGCTTCTTTCCGTCGCCGCTGCACCGCCTCAATCGGCTGTCGCGGGAACTTGGGATCGAGGTGTGGGCCAAGCGCGACGATGTCTCATCCGGTCTGGCATTTGGTGGCAACAAGGTGCGCAAGCTGGAATGGCTGGCTGCGGATGCGCTTGCCCAGGGCTGCGATACGCTGGTTTCGATCGGAAACATCCAGAGCAATCATACTCGGCAGGTTGCCGCCGTGGCGGCGGTTCTCGGCCTGAAATGCCGTCTGGTGCAGGAAGAGTGGACGAAATGGCCCGACCCGTCTTACGGCAAGGTGGGCAATATCCTGCTGTCGCGCATCATGGGGGCGGAAACGGTGCTGGAGGGCGAAGGCTATTCCACGACGGTGAAACCGACCTGGGAGCACGCCCTGGAGCAGGTACGGCACCAGGGAGGCAGGCCATATGCCATTCCGGCCGGAGCGTCGGATCATCCGCTCGGTGGTCTGGGTTACGCAAATTTCGCCGACGAACTGGCCCGCCAGGAAGCCAAGCTGGGGCTGTTCTTCGATACGGTGATAACCGCCAGTTGCACCGGATCGACGCAGGCCGGAATGCTGGTGGGTTTCCTGTCGCAGGACCGCCCGCGGCGGCTGATTGGCATCGATACCGCCGCGGATCCGGCGATGACGCGTGCCGCCGTGACCAAGATTGCCCGTGCGACCGCCGATACCGTTGGCCTTTCGACCGAAGTAAGGAGCGATCATATCATTATCGACGAACGTTTCTGCGGTCCGGGTTACGGACTTCCGGATGAGGCAACCATTGCCGCGATACGGACGGCGGCTCGGTTGGAAGGCATGCTCACCGATCCGGTGTACGAAGGAAAATCTATGGCAGCACTGATAGCCATGGCCCGCTCAGGCGAGATCGCTCCCGGGGCCAGGGTGCTGTATGTCCATCTTGGAGGCGCGCCAGCGTTGGATGCCTACCATACCGCATTCGCGTGATCAGCTAACCTGCCATCAGGCGCCAGATATTCCGCCGAACACAGCCAGCGCACACGTCACCCCGCAAACCACGACCACGACCCAGAAATACGGGCCGCGTAGCCGGTATCGCGGCGGCAGTGCACGGCTGGCCAGCCAAATCAGTAAACCGATCGTCAGCGGCAGCATCAGCGCGTTCATCACCTGTACGCCGACATTGAGCGACACAAGATCCGGCCAGAACCCGACTATCAGGCAGCCGCCGATCACGCACAATGCATACACGCCATAGAACCAACCCGCTTCCAACGGGTGACGCTCCAATGCGCGGCGGTATCCGGCCAGTTCGCCCAAACCCCAGGCAAAGCCGAGTGAGCATATGATCGCTGCCACCATGCCGGCTCCCAGCACGCCGGCGCCGAACACCGCGTTGCCGACCGCCAGCCCGAGAAACGGGGTCAGCGCCTGCGCCATGTCCCCCACCGTATTGAGCGATGCATCGGGGGACTTGATCCCGATCGTCGCCGCGCAAGCAATCAGCACGGCCGCCATGATAAGCTGCGTGACAACGGCACCGATCGCCGTGTCCCAGCGCGCGGCGCTGATATGCTCCGGTCGCAACCTTTTGTCGGCTATTGCCGATTGCTGATAGAAAATCATCCACGGCGTCACGACTGAGCCAATATTGGCGGCAACAAGATAACGATAATCAGCCTCGGCATACGGAACATCGCTCAACGCATGCAGCAGCGCCCGGCCGTCCGGATGCGCCGCCCAGGCAACGAAAAAGAATGCGAACTCGAACAGGCCGATGACAATCGCCACCCGCTCGGCGCGTCGGTAGGATCCGGTGACCACCACCATCAGCAGGGTGATCGCGGCAATGGGCAGTGTTACCGCTCGAGTCACCCCATACAGCTCGCCGACTCCGGCAACCCCCGAAAATTCGGTGAGCAGTGCACCCGTGGTCGCAATGCCGAGGGTCACCGCCGATATCCAAGCCAGGAACGGTCCGAACGTGTCACGGATCAGTTCGCCATGGCCGCGGCCGGTGAAGATACCGAGCCGAACCGCCAACTCCTGCACCATATACAAAATTGGTATCATCGCGAACTGAAGGGGCAGCAAACGATAGCCCCATTGGACACCGCTCTGGCCGGCGGTGATCACGCTGCCCACATCGGTGTCGGCGAGCATCACCACCAGGCCCGGGCCGAAAACGGCGAGCGCAGTCGTCCTCATGTCATGGGCGCGGCTCCGGAATCGATCAAAGTTGCGAGACATTCGCAATTGGGCCTCTCGGATGCCGCCGCTCAATGCCGCAATGCCGCCCGGGCAGGAAGGGCATCGGGCGATTGATTCTGCAGCCGGGTTGGCGGAGAAGGCAGGCATGACCGAGCTTTACCTGCACAACAGTATGTCCCGTCGGCGGGAACGCTTCGTCCCGCTCGATCCGTCCCATGTGCGGATGTACGTCTGTGGGCCGACCGTCTATGACCTGGCGCATATCGGAAACGCCAGGGCTGCGGTGGTGTTCGACGTGCTGGCGCGGCTGCTGCGCCGGCTGTACCCGCGCGTGACCTATGTGCGGAACATCACCGACATAGAGGACAAGATCAACGCCCGATCCCTGGAGACCGGCGAGCCGATCGCCGCGATCACCGCGCGCACGACGGCGGATTATCACGCCGACATGGGGGCACTGGGTGCGCTGCCACCGGATATAGAGCCGCGGGCGACCGGACATGTCACTGAAATGATCGGCGTGATCGAGCGCTTGATCGCCTCCGGTCACGCCTATGTGGCCGAGGGCCACGTGCTGTTCTCGGTGCACAGCTTCGCGGAATACGGGCGGCTGTCCGGTCACAGCCCGGAGGAACTGCTGGCCGGCGCGCGGATCGACGTCGCACCCTATAAACGCGACCCCGGTGATTTCGTGCTGTGGAAACCTTCGCCGCCCGAACTGCCTGGCTGGGATAGCCCCTGGGGACGCGGACGCCCCGGCTGGCACATCGAATGCTCCGCCATGGCGTGGAGCTATCTGGGCGAGACTTTCGACATCCACGGCGGCGGTACCGACCTGATCTTTCCGCATCACGAGAACGAATTGGCGCAAAGCGTCTGCGCGTTTCCCGGCAGTAGTTTCGCCCGTTATTGGGTGCATAACGGCATGCTGCAGGTCAACGGCGAGAAGATGTCGAAATCGCTCGGCAATTTTTTCACCGTGCGCGACGTGTTGGCGAAAGCGCCCGGAGAGGCGATCCGGCTGCTGCTGCTGCGCACACAGTATCGTGGCCTGTTGGACTTCACCGATGCGGGGCTGGCGGAGGCGCGGCGGGAACTGGATCGGTTCTATCGGGCCCTGGAACGGTCCCCGGATACCGCAGGGGCCAATGAGGTGCCGCAGGCGGTGATGGAGGCGCTGTGCGATGACCTGAATACGCCACTGGCGATCGCTGCGATGCACGCGCTGGCGGATGCGGCGTTGGCAGGGGATCGACCGGCCGCGGCAGGGTTGCGCGCAGCCGGGGATGTGCTCGGATTATTGCAGATGGACCCCGCAATCTGGTTCCGCGGTGGTGTCGATGCGGCGGCGATCGAGGCGGCCATCGCCGAGCGGCTGAAGGCTCGCAAGGCGCGCGATTTCGCCCGAGCGGACGCGATCCGGGCCGAGCTGGCGGCGCAGGGCATCGCGCTGGAGGATGGGCCCGGCGGCACGACGTGGCGTTCCGTGGGGCGTTCCGTGGGGCCTTCCGATGGGCGTCCCATCGGGCAGCGCGTATCCGGATGACCGGGCGTGAGTCCGGCGCCGACCTTGCGCCGATCGGCAACAGCCCTGTGGTGATCCTGGTTCGGCCTCAGCTTGCCGACAATATCGGCGCCTGTGCGCGTGCCATGGCGAATGGTGGGTTGTTTCACCTGCGCTTGGTCGCTCCGCGCGACGGCTGGCCGCAGCACAAGGCGTGGCGCAATTCGTCCGGGGCGCACCGGATCCTCGATGAACTTACGGTACATGACACGGTTGCCGAGGCGGTTGCCGATCTGCACCACGTTTTCGCCACCTGCCCGCGGCCGCGCCATATCATCAAGCCGGTGCTGACCGCCCGCGGCGCCGCGGCCGAACTGCGCGAGATCTGCGGGCGCAACCTGCGCGTCGGCATTCTGTTCGGCCCGGAGCGCGCCGGGCTGGATAACGATGACATGGCGGAGGCAGATGTACTGGTGCGCTATCCGCTGAACCCGGCCTTTCTGTCGCTGAACCTGGCGCAGGCAGTGATGGTGATGGCCTATGAATGGTGGATGGCCGCCGACGAAACCTTGCCGCGAACGCTAATGACCAATGAAACCGGAATTGCCACCAAGGCTGAGCTGGAGAATTTCCTGGCGCACCTGACCGACCAGCTCGATGCTTGCGGTTTTCTACGAAACCTGCCGAAGCGGCCGGGAATGGTCCGCAACCTGCGGCACTTCCTTCAGCGTGGGGAGGTCACCGAGCAGGAACTGCGCACACTGCACGGCATCGTCACGGAGCTGGCTCTCGGCCGGCGGCAGATGGGACGTCTGGAGACCTGAGCGGCGAGCCGAGAATGCTGCGCAGCGCCTGAACATACCGGCCCCGCCCGTTCTCCGCCGTGATCCGCGCCGCGGCTCCGTCGCGCAATCGCTGCCACAGTGCCTGGTCGCGATACAATCGCACCACATTGTGGGCGAAGTCCGCCGGATCAGTCATTTCCGCGGCTAGCAACTCGGTTTCGTTCTCCCAGCCGAGCTGGCTGCGCAGCAATTCGGTCGCGATGACCGGCAACCCGAACGAGGCGGCCTCGTGCACCTTGTAGGGCACTCCGGCGGCAAACCGAGTGGGCGCCACGAATACTCGATGGGAGTCGT
>DATIMO010000653.1:0-14384 GCA_035475215.1 Acetobacteraceae bacterium
ATACCGGCCAGACCGGGGACGAGCGCACCAAGCCCGACGCGCATGGCAATCCGGGCGCGCATGCCCCGCAGGGCCGTCTGTGCCAGCGCCGAGCCGCCGAGCATCAGGAATACGATGCCGCCGCCCACGGCCAGATTGTTCCGGTGCAGCAGCATCGCCACATAACTCGGCGCCAGGGTCAGGAATAATGCGGTTGCCGCCCACACGGTGAAGGCCGTCGCCGCGGCGAGCCAGAATTCTTGCCGGATCTGCGGGGGCAGCCCGAAGCGCGGCATCTCGAAAGCCAAACTGCGACGATTGGAGATGGTTTCCGGCATCACGATCAGACCGAGAGTCGGGATCATGAGCAGCAGATAAGCCAAATAGGACAGCACCAACGGCGCCGGCGCGTATTGTGCCAGCGTTCCCGCAAGCAAGGGTCCCAGTGCGGCTCCTGCGACATTCGCCGCCGAGGCGATGTAGGCGGCGCTGCCGGTGTCGTTAGTCGCGTGCAACTCTGCCAGCGTGGCGGTTGCTGTGCTGGCTATCAGGCCGGTCGCCCCGCCCTGCAGCACGCGGGCCAGAAAAAGTACCGCAAGCTGCCCCTGCCCGATCGCAAACACCACTGCGGCGATCGCGGCGAACGCCAGACCGAACAGCAGCACAGGGCGGCGACCGATGCGATCCGACACCCGCCCCACCATCAGCAGCACCGGAAGCAGCGTGAACACATAGACCGCGAACAACAGGGTCAGCACTCCGGAGGAGAAGCCGAGCCGCGTCTGATACACGCGGTACAGCGGCGTCGGGACCGTGGTGCCGACGAACAGCATCAACACGGCGTAGCCGACCAGCCAATACGCCGCCGGTCGACTCAATCCGATCCGCCGAAAGATCCGCATGCAGACGTCTCCGTGATCCGGCAGCGATATGGGTGGGTCATTCATGCAGCCAGCACGGGAACGGTTCGGCGGCAACCGAACCGTCTCGGGTAATCAGTCGTCTTCCCGTGCGGCGGGCGAAGTCTCCGGCAGGAAGGTCCACAGCGTCGCCAGCCCCGCTCCGGCCACCACAGCCAAGGCCACGAAGCCCCACGTGAACCCGAATCTCTGCGCGGCGAATCCGATTGCTGTCGTGCTGATCGTGGCGCCGATACCGGCAACCATGCCCACCGCGCCGAGTGAAAAATTGTAGCGCCCGGTGCGCTTGGTGCAGTCGGCAACCACCAGTGGGGTCAGGATTCCGATGACCGTCGCAGTCAGTCCGCCCAGCACCTGCACGCAGACCAGGAACCACGGGCCGAACGCCAGCGCGAACAGCACGGTCCGCGCCAGCAACGCGGCAAAAGCCGCGATCAGCAGCTTGCGGCGGCCCCACTCATCCGCCTTGCGTCCAACCCACGCGGCGATCAGCGCCGTGACCAGTTGCGGCACCACTACCAGTGCCGACGTCACGACCTCCGACATGTGCACGTAGTCCGCCGCAAGCCGTTCGCTGGCCAGCGGCAACATCGAGGCGTTGGCGAACTGGAACAGGAACAGGCACACGGCGAAGATCACCAGCGCCCGGTGCCGGAGCAATTCCCGCCAGCGCGCCGCCTTCGGCTCTTTCCGGCCGGAGGCCTGGCGGGCCCGCGCGTAGTCGATCTCGCGTCCGTTGATCCAGGTCAGCGCAACCGCAGCGGGAACGCACAGCGCGGCAGCGGCGAAAAACGGTGAGCGCGGGGACACCAGATAGCCAAGCACACCCATGCCGGCGGCGGTCGCTGCATTGCCCAGTGAATCGTAACGATGGTTGCGACCGACGCGGGTGTGGAATACGCGATGCCCGACAAGCCCGAGAGCTATGGCCGCAACCGCGGTGCGCACCGCGCCACCAGTGATGCCATGCAGCGCTTCACCTGCGATAACCGGCAGATAGGTCGGAAACAGGGCGATCAGCAGCGAGCCGCCGGCCATGCATGCCAGACAGACGGCAATGACCAGACGCTTGGTATGGATCCAGTCCACCAGCGCACCCGCGGGGATCTGGGTTGCCAGCGCGATCGCGCTGTTGATGGTGATCACGGTGCCGATCAGCCCCTGCGTCCATCCCTCGCGGGCCAGATAGACGGCAACGAATGGGCCGAACGCCGTCTCCACGTCGGCGATGAAGAAGTTGAGCCAGTCCAGGCCGTGCTGACTGCGGGCGGAGGGGCGCGGCGGATCTGGCATCGCGCAATGAACGATCCCCGTGGCTCGCGGTTTGGCCGGGGGTTTTCAACGAAGCTTGCGAGATGCGTGCGTCCTGGGGTACCACCATCGACTATTGCGCACTTGGCTCAACCCGGCGCGGAGAACTCCCGTGGCAGTTGAAGAACACCCGAGCGTCTGCACGTTCGACTGTCCGGATACGTGCAGCCTGAGCGTCACCGTTGACGACGGACGCATCGTCAAGGTGCGCGGGTCTGACGCGGCGCCGTTCACCGATCGGGTCATCTGCAACAAGGTGGCGCAGGACATGGGCGCGTTCGTGCACGGGCCGCAACGCTTGCTGCATCCGCTGCGGCGCATCGGACCGAAGGGCTCCGGACAGTTCGAGAGCATATCCTGGGATGCGGCGCTGGACGAAATCCACGATCGCGTCCAGGCGGTGATCCGCCGCTGGGGTCCGCAGGCGGTTACGCCGCTGAACTACGCCGGCCCGCACGGATTCCTGGCCGGCGACAGCATGTCGATGCGGTTCTTTAACAGATTGGGCGCCAGCCAGATGTACAGGCGGTCCCTGTGCGGTGGCGTGCGGAGTGAGGCCTGGGCCGGTACTTATGGCGCGGTGCCCGGCTGCCCGCCGGAATTCGCCAAGAACGCGAAGCTGAATGTGCTTTGGGGCAACAACGCCACCGTCGCCAACCTGCATATCGTGCGGGCGGTGCGGCGCGCCAAGCGCAAGGGCGGACGCCTGGTGGTGATCGATCCGTTTCGCACCAAGATCGCCCAGCAAGCAGACTTGCATGTGCAACTGCTTCCCGGCACCGATACGCTGCTGGCGTGGGCGCTGGCGACCGAACTTGAGCGCGCGGGTGCGTTCGACCGCGCGTTCATTGCTGCCCACGTGCTCGGCGCCGAGGATTTCATGGCGCGGGCACGCGAATGGCCCGCGGCCCGGGCGGCAGAAGCCTGTGGCGTGCCGGAACAGCAGATCATGACGCTGGTGGGTTGGCTGGCAGAGGCGGATCCACTGGTGCTGGCGCCCGGCAACGGGTTGGAGCGCGGGCGCCACGGCGGCAGCGGCATTCGGGCGGCGATTACGCTGCCGGCGTTGCTGGGCAAGATGGGCAAGGGAAGCGGCATCGCGCTGGGGGCGGGCAACTCGTTTCCAAAAACGATCGCGAAATTGCAGCGATCCGACCTGATGCCAGCGGGCACGCGGACGCTCAATCTGATCGAAGTCGGCCGACATCTTGTTTCCGACGATATCGATCCGCCGCTGCGTGCGCTATTCATTTACAACCATAACCCGATCGTGGTGCATCCCGATCAGAACCGGATGCGCCGTGGCCTGGCACGAGAGGACGTATTTGCCGTCGGCATCGAAGTGGCGATGACCGAAAGCATGGCGCATTGCGACATCCTGCTGCCGGCGGCGACGCATTTCGAATACGCCGACCTGTATCCGGCGTATGGGCATCAATGGCTGCAACGGGCTGAGCCGGTCATTGCGCCGCTGGGGGAATCGCTGCCGAACACGGAGATCTTCCGCCGGCTGGCAGCGCGGTTCGGGTTCACCGAAGCGTGCTTCTCGGCGACCGATGCCGAGTTGATGGACGAGGCGATCGATCCCGCTGATCGCCGCCTGCACGGTGTGCGCCCAAGCTGCATTCCGACTGACCGCGCGGTGCAGATGACAGGACCGGACGAGCAGCCAATGGTGCTGTTCGAGAACGTGTTTCCCGCAACGCCGTCCGGAAAGATCGAACTGGTATCGGAATCGCTTGCCACGCGATGGGGGGCAGCGGCCCGGATGGCGGGCTGGCTGGAACGACATTCGGAGTATCCGCTGATGCTGATCTCGCCAGCATCGGATAAGCGCATTTCATCGACGCTGGGGGGGCTTCCGGCGTCGCAGCGCACCCCGGTACTGCGGATGCATCCGCGGGATGCCGCGGCGCGAGGGCTGCCGGCTAACACGGATGTTCGGGTGTGGAACGAACTCGGCGAGGTAATTTTGCCGCTTGAAGTCACCGATGCGGTGCCGCCCGGCGTGGTGGCCAGCGAGAAGGGCACGTGGCTTTCGACCAGCCGCACGGGGCAGACGATTTCCGCGCTGGTTTCAGCCGATATGCGGGCCGATCTGGCGGAAGGTGCGTGCTTCAACGACACGCGGGTGGAGGTTGGGCGGGCCTGAGCGAATGGGGCCTGTTGACGCACCGATCATTCGCCTTTTTCGGGCAGTGCAGCGCGGCGTTGCTTCAGTTGCGACCGTCGTGCCTTCGCGTCCAGCCGGCGGCGGCGTTCGGCGGCGCTGGGTTTGGTGGGAACCCGCTTTGTCGGCGGCATCTCGGCACGACGGATCAACTCGATCAGCGTCTGCATCGCCGCCTCGCGGTTGCGTTCCTGCGTGCGGTGGCGCTGTGCCGTGATCAGCAGGTCGCCGGCCTGGGTCAGACGTTTGCCGGCAAGCCGTTTGAGCCGGGTGCGCACATCGTCCGCGAGACCCGATGCCGCCAGATCGAGGCGAAGCTGCACCGCGGTCGCCACCTTGTTGACGTTCTGCCCGCCCGGCCCGGAGGCTCGGATGAAACTTTCGGTCAGCGCCCGTTCGTCGATTGCCAGCGTGTCGCTGATGCGGAGCATGGGACTGCGATAGGACGGACGCGCGGACGTGCCAAGTCGGGGGCCTCGCCGTTTTTACCGGCAGCGTGATAGCATTGCGGGCGCCGCAGCGACTGGGAGGAACAACGGATGCGATCATCTGTCACCCGCAGGGCCGTGCTGGCTACGGGACTTGCTGCCGCTGCCGCGCGACCGCGGATTGGGCGCGCCCAATCCGCACCGATCCGCGTCGGCGTGCTGACCGACATGGCTGGCCCTTACGCCGCGAACACCGGCCCTGGCTCGGTGCTTGGCGCGCTAATGGCGATCGAGGATTTCATGCGGGCCAATCCCGCAATGAAGGTGGAGCTGGTGCAGGCCGACTTTCAGCTCAAGCCGGAGGTGGCGCTGTCGATCGCCTCTGGCTGGATCGACAATCAGGGTGTCGATCTGATCACAGACGTGCCGCTTTCATCGGCCGCCTTCGCAATCGGTGAACTGGTGAAGCAGAAAGACAAGGTGGCGATCTTCACCGGCGGCGCATCTGCCGACATTACCGGTGGGCATTGCGGGCCGAACCATCTGCACTGGGTGTATGATACCTGGTCGATGCCGCACGGCGTGGTGGATGCGTCGGTGAAAGAAGGTGGCGATAGCTGGTTCTTCATCACCGCCGATTACGCGTTCGGTCATTCGCTGGAAAAGGACTCGGCGGCATTTGTTACCGCGGCCGGCGGCAAGGTGGTGGGCCAGGCGCTGGCGCCGTTCCCAGGCACGAAGGATTTTTCCGCCTATATCGTTCAGGCGCATGCCAGCGGCGCGAAGGTGGTCGGGCTCGCCAATGGCGGTGAAGACACGGTGAACTGCATCAAGCAGGCGGCCGAGTTCGGGCTGATAAAGGGCGGTCAGAAAGTTGCCGGGTTGCTGTTCCTGATCCACGACGTGAAGGGCGTCGGTCTGGAGGCGACGCAGGGCGTGCTGCTGACGGAACCGTTCTACTGGAACCTGAACGACGGCACGCGCGATTTCGCCCGCCGCTATATGGCGCGATTCAATGGCGTGGTGCCGGGCTCGGTACATGCCGGCCAGTATGCGGGGGTCATGCACTATCTGAAGGCTGTTTCGGCTGTCGGCGTGGATAAAGCAAAGGCAAGCGGGCTTGCCGTGGTGAAGCAGATGAAAGCGACACCGACAGAGGATGCGTTGTTCGGCAAGGGACGGGTGCGCGAGGATGGCCGGGTGATCCACAACATGTATTTGTTCGAAGTGAAAGCACCGGGTGCTTCAAAGGAACCGTGGGATTTCTACACGTTGAAGCGGACTGTGCCGGCCGAACAGGCATTCCGTCCGATGGATCAGGGTGGGTGCAAGATGGTGCAGACTTAGCAGACTGCAGGAACCTGGATCAGACGCCCCGATCGGATGGCTGTTAAATGGACCGTATCGATGCTATATTCAGGTCATGCACCGGCAAGATATCCTCGCCCGACTTCGCGAGAACGAGGCGGCGCTGCGCGAACGTGGGGTGACGCATGCGGCCCTGTTTGGCTCGCGGGCGCGCGGCGACGAACGCCTCGACAGCGACACAGATATCATGATCGAGGTCGATCCTGCGGCACGAATTACCGTCTTCGACTACGTCGGGCTGAAAGACTATATCAGCGAACTATTTGACGGCCCAGTGGACGTTGTGCGCCGCGAGGGACTGAAGCCATACGTCAAACCCTCCGCCGTCGGCGACGCTATTTATGCGTTCTAAGGCTAAGACTGCTGCTTTGCGCGACATCGCCTATCATATCGATCTGGCTATCCGCTTCGCTACAGGGTTCGATTATGACGGATTTCAAGCGGATTTGCGCACCGTCTATGCCGTGACCCGCTGTCTTGAAATCATTTCCGAAGCATCCCGTCGTCTGCCGAACGACATGAAAGCTCGACATTCATCGATAGCGTGGAAGAACATCGCCGGGGCTGGGAATGTATATCGCCATAATTATGAGGATGTTGCCGCGCAAGACGTGTGGGACACGGTGCAACTTGCGTTGCCTCCATTGCAGGCAGTCATTGTCCAAGAGCTCGCGGCTGGCATATAGTTACGCCGGCCCAGTATCCTGAATCAGAAATTCGTCACGCCAAAGTTGGCACTGCGAGGCCCGCGGGCGAAGCGCGGCGGGACGAAGCAATTTAGGGCCGAATACGCACTCGGGCACTGGATTGCTTCGCTCCGCTCGCAATGACGGCGGCCTGCGATATGGAGTCGGCGGCAATCCGGCACATCGTAGATTGACCGCAAAATGCCGGGCTTCCCTCACCCGGCTCGCTGCGCGCGCCGACCTCTCCGCAAACGGCGGGAGAGATGAATGGCGCCCCTATGCCGCGATGCGTGCCCTCCGCCGGTCCGGCGTCAGCCAGTCCTGCATGGCGTCGGCGTACCACTCGACGAACTTGATCACGTGCCCTTCTCGGCTCTGGTTGTATGGGCCGGGCTGGTAACCAAGGCTGGACACGCCTTCCTGATTGCGCTCGCACAGATCGCGGTCCTGGTCGTTGGTTAGCGACCATAGTTCGGCCAGGGACCTGGTATCGTAATCGCGCCCATCTTCCGCGTCCGCGCTGACCAGCCATTTCGACGTGACCAGTGTCTTATCCACGCCCAGCGGCAGAATCTGGAAGTAGAACGCATAATCTCCCAGCACATGAGCGAACATGCTCGGGAAGTGGAACCACCGCATGGACCCGATATCGCCGTGCGGCACATTGCCGAGCAGCTTCTTGCAGATAGGCTTGCCGTCCAGGGTCATCGACACTGCCCCGCGGCTGAGCGGCATGCGGCCGAGCTGGAAATCGTCGCCCAATGCGGCGCCGGATTTCAGACCGATCGCCTCGCATTTTTCGGCATGCGCGGCGTAGGTTTCATCCGCAGTCACATCGAATCGAAGAAAGAAGGTGCGCACCAATTCCGGATGTCTGGCCGGACAATGGTAGCATTCGCGAGAATTCTCGACCACCAGCTTCCAGTTGGCATTGATGACGATGTCTTCCTGCCAGGCCAGCTTCGCCTTCGCCAGATCATGCGGCACCAGATAAGGTCCCAAGGTCGAGCTGAATTCTGCAAAGTTCGGCGGATCGTCGGCCAGGCAGACGAAGACCATGCCGCCGAACGTTTCCACGGCAACCGGCTTCAGCGCGATACCGCTCGGGTCGAAATCCCCGTGCATGCCGCCGGCGTAGGTGAGCTTGCCTTTCAGGTTATACGTCCACTGGTGATACGGGCAGGCCAGCGAACGCGCCTTGCCCCGTCCCGGCGGGCAGATGGTCGAACCCCGGTGACGGCAGGTGTTGAAGAACGCCCCAATCTGTCCCTCGTTGTCGCGCAGCACGACCACCGAGCTGCGGGCGATGGTCAGCACGGTATACTCGCCCGGTTCGCGCAGCTCGCCTTCCAGGGCGGCAAAAATCCATCGACGCTCGTAGATGCCTTTCAGGTCCAGTTCGAAGACACCGGCATCCGTGTAGAACGGCTGCGGCAGCGTGAATTGCTTCGGCCGGCTTTGCAGCAGCTTCAGCATCTCGGAACCGGTGGTCATGAATGCACTCCAGTTGCAGTGGATATTTCAGGTGCGGGCGGTGACCAGGGGACCCAGCCAGCCGTTTCCCGCCAGTCCGGGTCGAGACCGTGGAATCGCGCCAGCCCCAGCCAGGTCAGATCAGCGAACTCGCAGCGCCCGCTTACCAGAAGCTGGGCCAGGGCGTGGCCAGAGGCCGGCGACAGTCCGAATCCCACACTCGACATCGTGGCGACCACAACGTTCGAGGGGTCCTCCAGCCGATCCAGGATTGGCCGTCCGTCCGGCGTGTTCTCGATCACGCCGGCCCAACTGCGGATCACGCGCACATGCGCGACGCGTGGAAACATCTCATGCAGCCGCCTTGCCAAGCTGCGCACCACTGGCGAGTTCACCGGGCGCGGGGTGCGCGCATCGGCAAGCTCGAGCCATTCATGCGGACCGCCGCCATAGGCGAGATTTCCGCGCAGCGTCTGACGGCCGTACAGCCCGTTGCCGTCGGCGCCGCCGAAGCGGATCAGCGGCACCGGTTCGGTCACGATCATCTCGGCCCGCGCCGGCGCGACCGGCACATCGACACCCACCATCGCCGCGATGCGATTGGTGTGCGGGCCGGCGGCGATCAGCACGGCGTCACAGCCGATCTCACCCTGATTGGTTTCCACCGCAACCGCCTTGCCGCCGCGGACCCGTATCCCGGTCACTGTCGTGTGCTGCAGGATGGTTCCGCCGAGGTCCTGAATGGCCCAGGCATATGCCTGCACGGTTCGTTGCGGATTGGCGTGCCCGCCGAACTGCAGCAGACAACCGCCCGCCACTTCATCGCCAACCCACGGAACCAGATCCCGCAACGCCTTCGGGTCCAGCCGTTCCACCTGGAACCCCTGCTGCTCTGCGATGACGAGGCCGCGTTCCATATTCGCAAGCTGGGTCGGCGTCACGGCGATTCGGATGCGTTGGCGCTGATACTCGGTCGGGTAGCCCAGCAGTTCGTCCATTTGCGGCCAGAGCCGCTGCTCCTCGCGGAAGAGTGGGCTATTGGCATGCGTGGCGCCGCCGCCGTTGCGACCGGACGCCTCCCACCCGACAATCCCCTTTTCCACCACGGTAACGGGCACGCCTTCGCGCCGCAGCCACCAGGCGGTGCTGAGACCGGTCGCCCCGCCGCCGATCACCACGACGCTCATGCTTCGAAATCCCGCAACACGCGCCGGTCATCACGAGGGTCGATCACGTCCGGAACCGGCTCCCATTGCGGCAGCCACTGGCTGGAAATGCCAAACCAGACCACCCAGTTGTCGCGCATCTCAGTGGTTTCATCATGCGCCGACAGCACGTTGAGGGGCAGCGGACGCAATGGGGCCCGATAGCTGGGCAAGGGGACACTGCCGGTCGGCTGGTTGCCCTGCATGGCCAACAGGATCTGCACCTGCTCGCGGCAGCGGCGGCCCTGGCAGGCGCCCATGCCAGCGCGGGTCAGGCGCTTGATCTGATCCTGGTTGATCGGGCCGTCGGCGGCCAGGGTGCGCAGGTCGCGGTGCTCGAAGCTGGTTGGTTTGTATGAAAGGTAACGTGGCGGACGGACCCCTAGCAGATCGCGCAATCCGACTTCCTCGCAGCGGCAGATCATCACGTCGTCGCCGGACTGAGGCGCGTGTGACTGAAGCCAATGCCGGCGTGCGGCGTCGCGGTCAGGCAGCGATGCGGGATGGATTGCGGGGGGCAATGCCTCAACGTCGATCCCGGCATCCCGCGCCGCGGCCCGCGCGGCGCAGCGCCCCGCGATCTCGCCCAGCGTTGCGTCGGCGATGACGCTGCTGGTGATACCGGTGCAGTCCCCGGCGGCATAAATGCCGGGTACCGAGAGGCGGCCTTCGGCATCCAGATCGGGCACGAATCCGCCCAGTTCCGGCCGCCAGGAAACGGCGCAACCGAGCAGATCGAACAACTCGACGTTCGGAACCAGATCGAGCGCGAAAATCAGCGTGTCGCAGGCAATGTCGAAGGCGGCATCCTGGGCTGCGAGGGGGGCGATCCGCACGCCCTGCAATTCGATACCGCCGAGGGTGCCGCGCACGGCATGACCGGCATGGATGGGGATGTCATGCGCCCGCACTGCATCGAGCGCTTCACCCTGCTGCGGGGATGCCAGATCGACGATCCCGGCCACTTGAAGCCCGGCAGCCTGCGCCTGCAACGCGGTTTGCAAACCAAGTGCGCCGGCGCCAAGCACCACAACCCTGCGAGCCGAAAATGCCTGATAGAGCCGCATTGCCGCCGCAGCGCCCTGGGCACCGACGACACCCGGCCGGTCCCACCCAGGAAATGCCAATGCCAGATCGCGCGCGCCCGCGGCAACGATGATGCGATCGAAAGAAACCAGCCACGACCGCTCTTCATCCGCGAGACCGATCAGCCGGTGCGGCAGCGCGCGACTGGTCGGGCCTTCGACGAAGGCGCCCCATACATAGACGCCAAGCCGCACGTCGACGCCGAGTTCGAAGGACGTCTCCAATTCCGGACGGGCAGCCACCACCCGCTCGAGCATACGCGGCTTGTTCTGCACCGCCGGGTCCAGCCGTTCGCCGAAGAGGTATGGAATGTCGAGCCCGATCAGGGCCGATGCGACCGGATGCTCATCGACCAGCATGACCTGCAGCCCGAGACGCGCGGCCTCATTGGCAGCCGACAGCCCGGCCGGGCCGGCGCCGACGACCAGCACCTGCACGTGCTGATCGATCGCAAAGTCCTTGCCGGCCAACGAGGTCGGGTCGATCGTCCTGGGCATAAAAGGTCTCCCCGGTCGGCCGGCATGGACGGTTATCCGCACAAGATGGTTGCGTGCCTTTCGGCAGCCGGACCGTATCTTGCCGGGACCATCCTGACGGCAGCGGCCAGCCGGCACGTCGCAAGAACGTTACAGCGCCTGCGCCCCAGCCGCAAGGCGAAGAACATCGGCAAATGGCAAGGGATTCATGCGGGGGCGATCGCGATAGCCTGGATGTTGCTGCGCGCAGACGGCGGTTCGCTGAGAGTTGCGCCGGGCGCTTCTACATTGATCCGACGGCCAGCAGCGCCATCGCTACCCCCGCCTGACACGGCTCGATCACCGGCACACAAGATGCCTGTTCCACCGCTGCACGATGGTGTGCCATTCCGGTGCACCCCAGGATCACCGTTTCCGCCCCTGCTGCCACACAGTGCTTCGCGGCATCGATCAGCCGGGCGCGCGCTGCTGTCGGATCGAGCAGCGTGTCCATGCTGACGTTCAGCGCCACCTCGGCCGCCAAGCGCGCTTCCAGCCCCATCGCCCGCAGCGCCGCCAGATGCCGTGCCTTGGAAGCATCGACGATCGCCACGATCCCGAACCGCTCCGCCCGCGCCGCCGCCGCGGCAACCGCCGAGCGGAACACGCCCAGCACTGGTCGCCGTGTTATGGCGCGCGCGGCTTCTATGCCCGGGTCTGATGCACACGCAATCACATACGCATCGGCGTTTTCGGATTCGATACAGCGGCAGATCGGGTCCACGGCGGCATGCCAGTCTCGCCAGGAGTAGATCGCCGGCGGGCCATCCGACAGCGAGACCACATCCAGTTCGGGCCCGCCGGCAAACCGGAATGGCGCGACGGCGTCCCGTATGCCTGTTCCGCAGTCCAGCGAACTGTTCGGATTGATCACCAGGATTCGTGCCATTCGGTCCCCTGAAAGCTGCGCTGGCGTCGCCGGCGTTAGTCTGATTCCTTATCCTGCCGAGCAGCGGAGTCGAGTCGGATGGCGATGGTGATCACCCTCGCGCAACAAAAGGGCGGCACCGGCAAGACAACGCTGGCCGCCAATATAGCCGCCGCGCTTGCCGGCACGCGGCGTGTTGCGTTGCTCGACACCGATCCGCAGCGCAGCTTGGCGCGATGGCATGAGCTTCGTATGGCTCGCGGTGGGCAGGCCCCCCTCACCTTCTCCGACATGGCCGGCTGGCGGCTGGGGGCGGAGCTGGATCGGCTGCGGCGGAGCCATGATGTGGTGCTGATCGACAGTCCGCCGCAGATCGATACCGACGCGCGACTTGCGATCCGCGCCGCCGATCTTGTGCTGATCCCGGTGCAACCGAGCCCGCCTGACTTGTGGGCCGCCGATGGCACATTGAAGCTGGCGAGTGCGGAGCGCCGCGTCACCCGGATCGTGCTGAACCGCGTGCCCACGGCGTCGCGCTTGCGCGAAAACGTTCGGGCCGATATCGCGGCGCGCGGGCTGCCGCTGCTGCGCACCGGTATCGGCAATCGCACCGGGTTTGCCCAGGCATTTGCCGCGGGGCTCGGGGTGACTGAACGAGCGCCGCGATCCGCCGCTGCGGGGGAGCTGATGGCGCTTGTGACTGAACTGGAGGAATTGCCGTGATGTATCCCGCGACCAGCCCGTGGGGCTGGGTGCTTGCCGTCCACATTCTTTGCATCGTGATCTGGGTAGGCGGCATGTTCTTCGCGCTCACCGTGCTGCGCCCCGCCGTTGCGGCGCTTGAGCCGGCGCAGCGGATCGCCTTCCATAATCGGATATTCCGTCGGTTCTTCTTGGTGATCTGGCACGTGATGCCAATCGCGCTGCTAAGCGGGTATGTGATGGTCGTGGGCGCGTTCGGCGGCTTCGCCAGTCTGCCGTGGAACATCAATGCCATGCAGGCAATCGGCTGGATCATGGCGGCGATTTTCGTGTGGATCGTGTTTGGCCCGTATCGGCGGTTCCGCGCCGCGGTCAGCACAGCTCGGGCCGCGGAGGCGATCAAGCGCATCCGGCGGCTGATCGTGATCAATCTGGTACTTGGGGTGCTCAACATTTTTCTGGCCGCCATCTGAGGGCTGGCCATGACTTCACCTCTCTGCGCAGCAGGGCGGCTGAGGGCCTGCCACAGCTGGACGGTGCGCGCGGAAACCTATGTCATGGGTCAAGTTCAGAGAGGCATCCCATTAGCGGGTCGGAGCCACGCGCCATGCCCGATCTTGTTCCGGGCATCGAAGTTTTCGACGCATAGGAAAACACCCGGATGGCCTGCCTTCCCATGACCGCAACAGCGCATCACGAGTTTCCGTCAATCGCCTGCACCCCCGGCTCCAACCCCACCTCCTGCGCCAGCCGATCCAGCCGCCGCAGCACGCTTTCCCCCGCAAACACGCCGCGTGACTCATCCAGCCGCAGCAGCAGCCGACTGCCCTGCACGGAAAGCGCCGTCGCCGCCAGAAGATCGGGCGTCCCCGCTGACAGCGTGTAGGCCAGCCGCAGCGCGATCCCCAGCACCACCGCCCGGTGCGCGCTCGCCACATCCAGCAACAGCCGCGCCGGACGCAGGAATTCCGTGTCGGCCTCAATTTCATAGCGAAGCGCTATCGCCAGCGCCAGAAAGGCCCGCGCGTGGTGATCCAG
This sequence comes from Acetobacteraceae bacterium, assembly GCA_035475215.1. GTDB lineage: Bacteria > Pseudomonadota > Alphaproteobacteria > Acetobacterales > Acetobacteraceae > DATDIC01. The sequence continues at coordinate 13,750 of DATIMO010000653.1, forward strand.
CCCGATCCCCGGCTGACGCAGCACGCGCAGGAACGCCTGCTCGGCACGGAATTCCGGATGATCGTGGCTGCCGATATCAGACATCCAGCACGCCGCCTCGCGCAGGCGACGCAACTCCGGTGCTTCGCGCGGAAACAGCGGGTCGGTCCAGGTCAGCAGATGCGGCGGCAGTGCCGGGTCGCGCCCGAGCTGATGTGCATAATCCCGACCGGCCGTCAGCAACGGATCCTCGGCGCGGATCTCAGGCGGCATGCGCAGCATGAACCAGCCCTCACGCAGTCCGTTGGCACTGAACACGACGCGTCTGGCCGAGGTGGCCCGCAGCACCCGGCGCAACACCACGGCGGCATAGGGCAGATCATCGGTCCGTCGCCGCGGCACGTCGGGCAGGCGCTCCAGCGCGCGCCGGCCGGCGCCGGCAATCATGCCTGCCAGCTCGCGCGCTTCCTCGCGCCCGATCGTGTAGTGATGCACCATGTGCAGCGGATAGCCGACCTGAGCCATGTGCACCCGCGCGAGCGCACGCCACGCTCCGCCGACAAGGTACAGATCCCTCCCCTCACCTTGTTTCAGCCAGCCGATATCTGCGAGGTCGCGCTCGGCGACCGCGCGAGCGCGATCCGGGTCGCTGCCGG
>DATIMO010000654.1:0-1641 GCA_035475215.1 Acetobacteraceae bacterium
CCGCTCCAGTCATAGGCGGCGGCAATCACCGGTGCGGGCGCCTTGGTGTAGGGCCGGGCGGCCAGATCGGCTGCGGCGGCCGAACCGGTCATGGCGACCGCAGCGAGCATTCCAAGAGCAAATTTCTTCATCACTATTTCCCCATCAGCCAATCGAATTACGAATTATTGGATTCGGTTCTAGAGGAACTGGGTGCGGAAAGCTGTGCGCGGTGGACACAGGCGTTCAGAAGATTCAGCGCGCGGTTCACGCAGCAGATCTCCGCGCGGCCTCTATCTGCCGGCGCGGGACGCGCCTCACAGCGTTCAGAGGTTCGCCATTGCAGGCTTTTTCGTCGGCAAGGAGCCGCGATGGATTTCCTTGCAAACCGCTGAATTTGCGGTCATTTTCGAACCCATGCAAGACAAAGCTCCCTAACATGCTGCTGCTTCAGGCCCTCCCCACCTCGATCGGGGCCGCCGCCATCGCGCCGGCGCTGTTGGTGCTGTGGCTCGTCATTGCCGCGGACGAGCGTCCCGGTCCGCCGGCGCGGGTGTGGCTGGCTTTCGTGCTTGGGGCCGCCAGCATTTCACTGCTGGGAATCGCGCGGGCACCGTTCGCGGCGATACTGGCCGTTCCGGGAAATCCCTGGATGACACAGGCGCTGCGGTCCGTGTTCGGCGTCGCGGCGCCGGAGGAAATCGTGAAAGTGCTGGTGATCGTGGTGGTCTCGGCGGTGGCGCGGCGACGCACCTATGCCGATCCGATGGACACCGTGGTCTACGGCGCCGCGGCCGGGCTCGGCTTCGCAGCCTACGAAAACCTCGCTTATCTTGTGCAGCATACGGACATGTGGAGATCGCTGGCCGCTTTGCGCAGCGTACTAACCGTGCCGTTCCACGGCGCGCTCGGCATTATCGCCGGTGCCTATATCGCCATTGCGCGGGCCGGTACCGCGCTCGGCGCACACCGGCATCATCGTGACTGGGCCCGCATGTCGAGCTGGAGTCTGGCGCTGTTCGCGCCGGTCGCACTGCATGCGGCGTTCGATTTTCCGCTGCTGACACTGCAGAAGCATCCAGACCTCAATTCCTCGACCCGGATGTGGCTGGGGACGGCCAGCGTGGTGATCGGGTTCAGCTCGATCGGCTTCGCGGTGCGGCTGGTACGGCGCGTCGGCCGACATCATGCACCGCGCACCGACGTGGCACGCGAACGGCTGAGCCAGTTGCGGCGAATGTGGGCGCTGCTGGTGGCGGGCGGTGGTGCGGGCTTTGCCGGCATGGCCTTTCTCCTGACCTCGATCCACCATTGGTTCGTCAACCCGGAGCGCAACGTCTCGCTGGTGCTGATCCCGCTCGGCCTGACGTCGATCCTGATCGGCCTTGCGCTGCTGGCGGCGACCACGGCGATCTATATTTTCGGCCGCAACCGGATCCGCACTTCGTCGGAGGGCTTTTCGTCTGCGCCCAACCCCGGCTGAACGTCAAGCGGCCATCATCGATTTCAATCAGGGCGATCAGCAAACAAATTTCACCCGCACGCTGCATACGAGCTATACTGTGCATCCGCTCCGCGCGGCAGGCATCGGGAGATACCAATGACCCTTCCTCAGGATTTCGGCAACGACATCGAGAAAATGCAGGCGGCGGTAAGCGCCAG
>DATIMO010000655.1:0-1856 GCA_035475215.1 Acetobacteraceae bacterium
GCTCCAGGCGCCGCATGATCCCGTTCATCTCATCGGCCGCGAAGCAGTGATCGATCGCTGCTCGTTCCGCCGCCAAAGAGAATGGCGGCGGCTTTTCGGCATAACCCGCCAATGCCGCCACCCCGTCCTCGGCCAGAGCCCGGGACAGGTCGGCAATCGCCGACCGCGGCGTGAACTGCGTGGCGAACCCGGCGTGCACACCGTCCGCCCCCTGCATCCGGGCGCCCATCAGCGCCAGGTAAATCCCCAACCGCCCCGGCAGCCGCGGCATCACATAAGTGGCGCCGACATCCGGCAGGAAGCCGATCGCCGTCTCCGGCATCGCGAACAGTGCGTGCTCGGTGGCGACCCGGTGGGTGCCGTGCACCGACAGTCCGATCCCGCCGCCCATGCAAATGCCATCGATCAGCGCAATGTACGGCTTCGGATAGGTCGCGATCAGATAGTTCAGCGCGTATTCCTCGCTGAAGAAGGCCTCCACCCGTTCCGTCTGCCCCTCCAGATGGAATTGCCGGACTGCGCGAATGTCGCCGCCGGCGCAGAATGCCCGATCGCCCGCACCCTCGATCACCACGGCGTGCACGTGCGGATCGTCGCGCCAGTCCTGCAAAGCGCGTGTACAGGCGCGGATCATGTCCAGATCGAGTGCGTTCAGCGCCCTGGGACGGTTCAGCAAGATCCGCCCCACGCGTCCGTCATGGGACGCGATCACGCTCGCTTCGCTCTGCATGCCCTTACCTCCTGACCGAAACCCGCTATACAGGCGGGCCGCCGCGTTGCCCATCGGACGGGCGGATTGTAGCGTGTCCCGGAACAACAGGGGGGAACCCGCCCGACATGCTCGCCCGCACGCTCATAGCCGCCGTGGCGGTGGTTGCGCTTGGCTACGCGGGCATGTCACCTGGCCTGGCGGCGGCGCGCGACCTGACCGTCGTTGCCCGTGGTGCGGCGCAGGCCACAGCGGTGCAATCGGTGTTCGTCGCTCCGTTCACCGCGGTGACCGGGATCCAGGCTGTGACCCAGAATTGGGACGGCGATGCCGACGCGCTCGCTGCCGGACTGAAGCAGCCCAGTGCGTGGGACGTTGTGCAGGTGAACGGCGGCGAGTTGCTGAACGGATGCTCGGGCGGCGCGTTCGAGAAGCTCGACTGGTCGCAGATCGGCGGCAAGGATCACTACCTGCCGCAGGCAGTATCGGATTGCGGTGTGGGCGCCATGGTCGCCAATCTCGTGCTGGCCTGGGATCGCGACAAGTTTCCGGGGAATCCGACCTGGGTCGATTTCTGGGATGTGGCGAAGCTGCCCGCCAAACGGGGTCTGCGCCGCGATGTCGTCGGCAACCTGGAAATCGCGCTGATGGCGGACGGGGTTGCCCCGGCTGACGTGTACAAGGTGCTGGCGACCAATGACGGGGTCGATCGCGCGTTCCGCAAGCTCGACCAGCTCAAGCCCTATATCGTGTGGTGGAAGACCGAGGCCGAGGCCGGCAAGATCCTCGGATCGGGCGATGTGCTGATGACCAGCGCACCATCCGCGCAGATCGTTCGCGACACCCAGACCACCCGCCGCAATTTCGGCATCCAGTGGGGCGACAGCCTGGTCGAGGTGCTCAGTTGGGCGGTCGTGAAGGGCACGCCGAACCTGCGGGACGCCATGCAGTTCCTGTATTTCGCCGGTACCTCGGCCATCGAAGGCCGGCTTGTCGAATCATCCGGGCTCGGCGGGCTGGCGAAGGGAGCCAATGACGGATTGCCGCCCAACCTGCTCGCCGTCTCCCCCACCAGCCCGGCCAATCTCAAGGCCGGGCTCCAGATCGACGCGACGTTCTGGCACGACAATATGGCCAAGCTCCGCCA
>DATIMO010000656.1:0-5494 GCA_035475215.1 Acetobacteraceae bacterium
GCGAGCTGGGTCTCTGACAGGTGGCGAATATCCATGGCGATCTGGCCGGGAGTTCCGTTGTCCTGATTGCCTGTTCCATTTGCATTCATATTCATCGCACTCTCCTTGCGCCGGCCCACGTTCAGCAGCGCCGCCGCATCATTGGTCGCGTCATCCGACGGCCGACCGTTTCACTCCTTGCAGGCCAGGGCCTTGGCGGCCTTGCCCTCAACCACGGGGGCGCGGCCATTGCCGCCCGATCGCTTGGCATCACCTGAACCCCTGATCTCGATCGTCTTGACCCGCGCTTCGGGTTGCGGCCGGGCCAGGTCGATATGCAGCAGGCCGCTGTCGAGCCAGGCGCCCTTTACCTCGATAGCTTCGGCCAGCACGAAGGCTCGCTGGAACTGCCGCGCGGCAATGCCGCGGTGCAGGAACACGCGATCCTGGCTGTCGTCCGTCTGCCGCCCGCGAATCACCAGTTGATTGTCTTCCTGCGTGATCTGCAGGTCGTCCATGGTGAAACCGGCCACCGCCAAGGTGATGCGCAGGCCGGTTGGACCGGTCTGCTCGATGTTGTAGGGCGGGTAGCCGTCCGCCGATGTCTTGGACGCCCGCTCGAGCATCTGCTCGAGATGGTCGAAGCCGAGAAACATCGGCGAGGTAAACAGGCGGGTGGTCATGGCCTCCTCCTCGGAGCGGGGCGTCTTGCCGGGACCCGAACGCGGCATCCCGACGCGGAACATCTTGGTGATCATCGGGTTCCTTGCAAGAGGGGCTGGCCGCGTCCGGGGATGCGCGCGACAGCATCTCGTTGATTGAAGGGGGGCGCGGCGCTACATGCCCGACATGCCGAGCGCCGCCATCGAGACCCTGCCGATTCGCATCGCCCCCGATCCGGTACTGAAGACACGCGCCCGTCCGATCGCCGACACGGATGCCACTCAGGTCCGCGATCTGGTGCCGCGCATGCTGACGACCATGTACCGGGCGCCCGGGATAGGACTGGCTGCGCCTCAGGTGGGTGTCGGCCTGCGGCTGGCAATCATCGATCTGATGCCGGACGACAAACCCACGCCAATCGTGCTGATCAATCCGGAGGTGCTCGCCGCCAGCGAGGAACTGGCCACCCGTGAAGAAGGCTGCCTGTCGCTGCCTGGGCAATACGCCGACGTCACCCGGCCGGCGCGTGTCAAGGTGCGATACCTGGACCCGACCGGCGCGCGGAAGGAGATCGAGGCCGACGGGCTGCTCGCGGCCTGCCTGCAGCATGAGATCGATCATCTGGACGGGGTTCTGTTCGTCGATCACCTGTCTGGCCTCAAGCGCAACATGATTCTGCGGCGGCTCGCCAAGGAGATGCGGCAGAAGCGCGAACGCGCTGCGGCGTAGCGGGCCGTGCGGCTGGCGTTCATGGGCAGCCCGGATTTCGCGGTGCCAACATTGCTGGCGCTGCATGGTGCGGGGCATCAGGTTGCGGCCGTGTATTGCCAGCCGCCGCGCCCGGCGGGCCGCGGACAGCAAACCCGGGCGTGCCCTGTGCAGGCCGCGGCGGAACGGCTTGGGTTGCCGGTTCGCTCGCCCGTGCGGCTGCGCACCGATCCGGCGGCGCAGTCGGCGTTCGCAGCGCTGGATCTGGATGCGGCAGTGGTTGCCGCTTATGGATTGGTCCTGCCGCCTGCGATGCTGGACGCGCCGCGCCGCGGCTGCCTGAACGTTCATGCCAGCCTGCTGCCGCGCTGGCGCGGGGCGACACCGATCCAGGCGGCAATCCTCGCCGGCGATGAGCGCACCGGGGTGACTGTCATGCAGATGGATGCCGGGCTGGACACCGGAACGATGCTGCTGAGCGCATCGGTGCCGATCCCGGCTCGCGGCACCGCTGCGATGCTGCACGACGTGCTCGCTGATCTTGGGGCCAGGCTGGTGCTCCGCGCGCTGGCTGACGATCCGCGGCCCATGCCGCAGCCGCAGGAGGGCGTGACCTACGCCGCCCGATTGGCGCGCGATGACGGTCGCATCGACTGGGCGCACGACGCCGAGGCCATTGATCGGCGGGTGCGGGCGTTCGATCCGTGGCCAGGAACGTTCACGTTTTGGGCGGATTCGGTGCTGAAGATCCTGTCCGCCGATCCCGAGCCGGGCGTGGGGGTGCCTGGGACGGTGCTGGACGACGCTCTGCTTGTGGCCTGTGGGAGCGGAGCCCTGCGGCCGCGGCGGGTGCAGCTTGCCGGGCGCGGTGCGCTGGATGCCGCGGCGTTCCTGCGCGGCCACGCGGTGCCGGCCGGCACGCGCCTGGGTTGATGACACGATGGGCTCTGTTGCTGGAATATGACGGGGAGCCGTTCGTCGGCTGGCAGCGTCAGGCGTCCGGAGTTTCGGTGCAGCAGGTGCTGGAAGCCGCGGCCGCGCGCCTGAACCACGAGGTTCCGGTTGCCAGCGTCGTGGCGGGCCGCACCGATGCGGGCGTGCACGCGGCCGGCCAGGTGGCGCAGATCCAGTTGGCGCGCGACATCGGGGCCGCGCAGTTGCGCGAGGCGCTGAACTATCACATGAAACCGCATCCGGTCGTGGTGCTGCAGGCGGTGCCGGTGCCCGAAGGATGGAGCGCGCGGTTTTCCGCGATTCGCCGTTGCTACCGTTACAGCATTCTGAACCGCCGTGCGCGGCCGGCGCTGCTGGCCGGTCGCGTCTGGAACGTGCCGGGACCGCTGGACGACGATGTCATGCATGCGGCGGCGCAGTTGGTGCTTGGCCGGCACGATTTCACCAGTTTCCGCGCCGCCGCCTGCCAGGCGAGAAGCCCGTTGCGCACGCTCGATCGGCTGGACGTGGTCAGGTCCGGGGCGCTGGTCGAGATCACCGCCGAGGCGCGCAGTTTCTTGCATCACCAGGTGCGTAACCTGGTCGGCACGCTGAAGCTGGTGGGCGATGGCAGTTGGCCGGTGACGCGAATGAGGGCGGCTTTGGCGGCACGCGACCGCGCCGCCGCCGGCCCGACCGCTCCGCCGGAAGGGCTGTGCCTGATGCGGGTAGATTATCCGCAGGCACCGTTCGCCTGAAACCGGGTTATCCGCCGTGCGGCCCACCGGCAATGCGGCGCTCGTATAGCGCCGCATCGGCATTCGGCATCGTTGCTGGTGGGATTACCAAAGAAACTTTCTACCAGCGATATTTCAGATGGAAACAGGCTGAACTAGCTGCATTCCGAGCTGCGGGAGCATTGCCGAGTCGCGCGAATGCAACCGGAACACGGTTTAGGAGCCGCTTTGCTGCTACTAAGTTTATGGCTTGAGCTTCTCGGCACCCTTGGTGATCGCGTGGCCAGTTGCCGAGATGTCCTGTCCGGCTCCGGCTGTGGTGTTGCACGCGGTCAACATACTGCTCATGCCGATGAGCATGGCTACGGTGAACAAGGCTGCGAGCACTTTGCGCATGGCGACCTCCTCGTAAGTTGCTTCGTCAACCGCGCTCCCAGGAAGACAGCGCTGCATACCATTCGGGACCGCAGTATGAGACGCAGTGCTTCGAAGCGCTCGGCGTTCGTGACATTTGCGGACACCAGGAACCGTGCGCGCCCATGACCGTGCCACCGCTGCGTGAGCGTATCCTCATGACCGATACATTGCAACATGGTCATTGCCGGGGCTGGTTTTGCCGGGCCTGACGGGAATGGGACAGCCGAGCCTTGCTTGGCCCACCGGTCGTTCGCAGTATGCGATCAGCACCCGCCGCACAAATATTGTGCATGGCGAACAGCTCATTTCCACATTGTACAAGCGGCTGGTTACGATGCTCGCCGACAGGGGCGATGAAAGCGACGCGATCGGTCAGGACCTGCGCGATCGCAATGCGCCGCGGAGATCCCCACCAAGTGCGACGGCAAGGTGCAGCACACTGTCAACCATCGGCTTTGCGCGCTGCGTTCACGAATCGAGTGCTTCATTCCGCCAGCTCAAGGATCAGTGCCGAATTGCCACGCGCCACGACAAATGCAATTTTGTTGCTTGCCTTTCAAACGCTATCTATCTATGAACCGCGACCCATAGCCGTCTTTTTTGGAAACAACACGTGGGGGGCACATGTTCCGTATGCTTATGGCTACATTATGCTTGGTTACCTTCGGTATGGTGTCCACGGGCGGGAGCTCCGCACTACTGGCGGCTTCCCTTGTCAATGGCCAATGCGGGCCGTTGGATGGTGTTTACACCAAGTCTGCGCCTGAAACCGGGCTGTGCAGCGCGGGTACGGCATCCAAGGTCAGCGGCAGCGGTCCCTGGACATGGACCTGTGCGGGATCGCTTGGCGGGACCACGGCTTCCTGCCAAGCCGACAATTCGATTCTGCCGCCCGATCGGGCCGCGAGCGCGAACTGGCATAAGGCTGGCATGCTTTCCAGCGGAGGCATCCCCAACAGAACCACAGCATGCGCCACGGTCAGCCCTCTAGGAGGAGGCCGTGACGATACCAACAAAATTCAGAACGCCATCGAGTCCTGCCCGCCCGGCCAGGTGGTCCAGCTCGCGGCAGGCACCTTCACGATCGCCGAGGGAAACTTTGTGCAGGTTGATCGAGGGATAACGCTGCGTGGTGCCGGCCCTGGCCGTACGATCCTGCAAAGAACCGGCGGCGCCGTCCTGAACCGGGAATCGCCCGGCGGCAACCCTTCCCCGATCGCGATCGTGGGACCGATGCGCTGGAATAACGACTTCGTCTCTGCGAACCTGACTGCTGACGCTGCCGCCGGCAAATCGTCGGTAGCAGTAAAAAGCACGGCCGGTTTCTCAGTGGGACAGATTGTCCTGCTGGATGAGCGCTCGGACGCGAACTGGCAGAAAGATCCGCAAGGACGGGGAAGTATTTGGGCAGAGCCGGATTTTCGGGTAGTTTGGCAGAAGCACAAGCCCGCCTTGTCGGACATCGACGACTTCGATGCGAGCCAAACCCCTCAGACACCCGGCAGCGCTGGCGGCTGGTTCTCCCGTCTTGATCGCCCGACTGCTGAGTACCACCGGATATCGGCTATTTCCGGCAATAGCATTACCTTCGATTCGCCGGTTACCATCTCCTACCGAGTGGCCCATCAGGCTCAGCTTTCCCATACTCAGACGCCTTACGTCACCAATGCTGGCGTCGAAAACATGACCCTGAGCAATGGCGATGACGGCCAGCTCCGCTTTCAATGGGCGGCCATGTCCTGGGCCAAAAACGTAGAAAGCACAGTATGGGGGGGCGAGGGCTTCGCTATCGACTTTTCCTTCCGTATCCAGCTTGAGGAGTTTTATGTCCACGACGCCGCATGGGCGGAGCCTGGTGGAGCCGGCTATGCCATCAGCTTGGCGAATGGGTCATCAGAAATCCTGATCGAGAACGGCATCTCGCTGAGAGCCAATAAAGTCATGGTATCGCGCTGCTCAGGAGCAGGATCGGTGACCGCTTACAATTATATGGACGACGGACACATAAATACAGATGATAGTTGGATCGAGATTGGACTCAACAACTCTCATATGAC
>DATIMO010000657.1:0-3305 GCA_035475215.1 Acetobacteraceae bacterium
GCTGCTCGCGCCCTGCCTGGACACCGTGATGGACCTGGCGCGCAACGCCGGGGCCGAATCCCTCGTCGCCCGCAACGGCATCCTGATCGCTTATCGCACGCCGGCTTCCTGGGATGCCGATCAGCGCGCCTGGGACATCAGACGCCGCAATGGTATCACCTGGGAAGAACTGGATTCCGACGAGCTGCGCCAGTTCGACCCCAATCTGTCGCGCGACTTCACGCGCGCCAAGTTGGTGCCCGGCAATGGCCACAGCCTCGATCCCGGCGGATTCGTCGTCGCGCTGGCGGAAGCAGCGCAGCGCGATGGCGCCCATCTGCTGCGCCGGCGAGCCACCGGCTTTGTGTTCGATGGCCAGCATCTGCGCGCCGTTCAGACCCAGGAAGGTGAAATCCCCGCCGATGCCGCGGTGATCGCCACCGGCGCCCATTCGCGCGTGCTGGCCGCAGCGGTCGGCGACCGCGTGCCGCTGGAAACGGAACGCGGCTATCACCTGATGCTGCGCGACGCAGAGGTGATGCCGCGCGTGCCGACGACAGATGCCGAAGGTAAATTCGTCGCCACCCCCATGGCTGGCGGCCTGCGCTTCGCCGGTACCGTGGAATTGGCGGGATTGCAGGCCGCGCCCGACTGGCGCCGCGCCCGCATCCTGCTTCGCCTCGGGGCGAAGCTGTTGCCGGCATTGCAGGTCAGCTACGACGAGAACCGCTTTACTGTCTGGATGGGGCATCGACCCAGCTTGCCGGATTCGCTGCCGGTGATTGGGCGGTCGTCGCGGTCGCCTGACGTTTTCCACGCCTTCGGTCACGGCCATGTCGGCATGACCGGCGGTCCTTACACTGGCAGAATCATCGCGGCGCTGATCGCCGGCCGCCCGGCGCCGATCGACATCGCGCCGTTCCGGCCCAGTCGTTTCTAAGTCAAATGACAGCAGGGAGGCAGATCATGTCGAACGAAATGCCCGGACGGCGCCGCTGGCTGGCCGGCGCCGCCGCCTTCACCACCGCCGTCCTCGCCGCCCCGGCGATCACCCGAGCCGCCGACTGCACGGAAGATACGCTCGACCGCATCGCTAAATCCGGCGTGTTCAATCTCGGCGTCCGCGACGCCACGCCGCCCTACGGCTTCAAGAATGCCGACGGCAAATATGTCGGCTTCGCCACCGAAATCGCCGAGCGCATCCACGCCGCGGTCAACCAGCAGCTTGGTGGCAAGATCGCCATCAAGATGATCCCGGTCACCGGCCAGACCCGCATGCCATTGTTGCAGAATGGCACCATCGACATGGAGGCCGGCGCCACCGTCATCACCCAGCAGCGCACTCAGGTCGTCGATTTCGTGTTGCCGCATTTCCTGACCTCCACCGAAGTCCTGGTGCCGATCGACAGCCCGATCCACAAACTCGCCGACCTTGCCGGCAAGCGGATCGGCGTGCCGCAAGGCGGGCTGGAGGAACCGGCCTACCGCGCGCTGAACGCCAAAGGCACGCTGTCGCCGCCCGTCCGCACCATCGGTTTCCCGGATCACCCGCAAGGCTTCACCGCACTGCAAACTGGCTCGATCGACGGCTACAGCTCCGACGGCCCGATTCTGTACGGCTATGGCAACGACAAGTCCAAATGGCGCGTCGTTGATATCGGCATCAACACCTTCCTGCAGGCCTGCCCGATCCGACCCGAAAGTTCCAAATTCAAGCGCATTGCCGATGTCACCATCGCGCAGCTTTGCGCCTCCGGCGGCTGGAACGAGCTTTACGAAAAGTATTTTGGTCCCGACAGCAAAACCCCATTCCCGGCAACCGACGCGCTGAAGACGCTGGTCGTCATGAACTCCTGGCCGCCTCAGTAGGTGTGTTCACTTGCACCAACACCTCTCCCGCTTGCGGGAGAGGTCGGTGAGCGAAGCTCACCGGGTGAGGGTTAGGCGTGTTCACCGGCCTCGACTGGTCGATCCTCTGGCGCCCCCCGTTCGGGGAGCAGTTGCGTGACGCGATCCTCCAGACCGTCCAGATCGCCTTCTACGCCTGGGTAGCCGCCCTTGTGCTTGGCCTGCTGGTCGGCATCGCCCGCGAAGCCCCCGCCGCCCCAATCCGCGCGCTGGCCACCGCACATGTCGAACTGTTTCGCAACATCCCCGTGCTGGTCCAGTTGTTCTTCATCTACTACGTGCTGCCGCGCCTGCTGCCACCTGCCGAGCGCCGTGCACTGTTCGACCTCGGCTGGGAGATGTGGAGCGCCGTTCTCACCCTTGCACTCTACAGCTCCGCCAAGATCGCCGAGCACGTCCGCGCCGGACTGAACGCGGTGGGCGGGCAGATCAGGATCGCCGCCCTCGCCACCGGACTGACCTGGTGGCAGTCGCAGCGCCAGGTGGTGCTGCCGCTGCTGCTGCGCATCATCGCACCGAACCTGACGTCTGAGTTCGTCACCATCTTCAAGGGCTCATCCCTGGCAATGACCGTCGGCGTGGCGGAAACCGCCTATGTCACGCAACAGATCGGCACCGAGACCTTCCATTGGGTGGAAGCGAACACGCTTGGCACCGCCGTGTATCTGCTGTGCGCGTGGATCATTGCCGGCCTGATGGGCGTGATCGAACGTCGCACCCGGGTGCCCGGTCTGATCGGTGCCGCGCAACGACGATGATTCCGCCCATCCTGTCCACACTGGCGGCGCTGCTGCTGCCGCTGCTCCGGATAAACGTGGTCATCACACTGACCGCAATCGCCGCCGCACTACCGATCGCCTGTCTGTTCGCCGCCGCTCGGTTGTCGCCTTGGCGGATGATTCACGCACCGGCCACCGCCTATGTGAACGTGCTGCGTTCCAGCCCGTTGGTTATGATCATGTTCTGGGCCTACACGATCGGCCCGATCGTAACCGGTCACCCGAATTCCGCATATATCTCGGCAGTGCTGGCGCTCAGCGCCTTCGAGGTCGCGTATTTCACCGAAATCGTCCGCGCCGGCCTGCAATCCGTGGCCGCGGGACAGCGCAACGCCGCATTGGCAACCGGCCTGACGCGCAGCCAGGCTATGCGGCTGATCCTGCTGCCGCAGGCACTCCGCCGGATGCTGCCGTCGTTGCTGACGCAAAGCCTGATCGCATTCCAGGATTCCACCATCGCCAGCATCATCAGCGTGCCGGATGTGATGCAGACCACCAACGTGATCAACGCCCGCGAGCAAGACCCGGTCACACTTTACGCCATGCTCGCCGCATTATTCTTCGTGATATGCTACGCCCTCAGCCGCATCATCCGCCATCTCGAGCACCGCACCCGTCGCCAGATGGCGCTGGCTTAAT
>DATIMO010000658.1:0-5232 GCA_035475215.1 Acetobacteraceae bacterium
GTCGCTTTCTACCTCGACGAAGGACACCGAGGCGCCGGCGGCGTTCAGCGCATGCACGAGGGCTCGGGAATCGGAGGTGGGGAACAGCCAGTCGGAGGTGAAGGAAACCAGCAGGAATCGCGTGCGCGTGCCGCGGAAGGCGTTGGCCAGGTCGTTGTCGTGGTCCGCGGTCAGGTCGAAATAGTCCATTGCGCGGGTGATGGTGAGGTAGGAATTAGCGTCGAATCGGCGGACGAAGGTGCTGCCCTGGTGGTGCAGGTAGCTTTCGACTTCGAACATTTCACCAAAAAGGGTGATCGCTTCTCCGGGATTTTTCGGTGCGGTCTGCAGCCGGCGGCCGAATTTGCGGGTGAGCGCCTGTTCCGACAGGTAGGTGATGTGGGCGCACATCCGGGCAACGGCCAAGCCGCGGGCGGGGACCTTGCCGGACTGCCAGTAGCGTCCGCCCTGCCAGTCCGGATCGGCGAAGATCGCCTGGCGTCCCACCTCATGGAAGGCGATGTTCTGAGCGGAATGATACGCAGCGCAGGCGATCGGCAGGGCGGCAAAGACTGCGTCCGGGTACTCGGCGGCCCATTGCAGCACCTGCATCCCGCCCATGGAGCCGCCGAGAACGGCGAACAGGCGGGTGATGCCCAGATGGTCGATCAGTCGTTTCTGGGCGCGAACCATGTCGCGGATCGTGACGGGCGGGAAGCCAGTTCCCCACGGTTCTGCGCCGTCCTCATGCGGGCTGCGCGGGCCGGTGGAACCCATGCAGCCCCCGAGCACATTGGCGCAGATGACGAAGAAGCGGTCGGTGTCGATCGGGCGGCCGGGGCCGACCACCATTTCCCACCAGCCTTCCTTGCCGGTGACGGGGTGGGTTTCGGCGACGTACTGATCTCCGGTCAGGGCGTGGCAGACCAGGACGGCGTTGGAGCGGGCGGCGTTCAGCGTGCCGTAGGTGCGATAGGCGACCGTCAGGCGCCGCAACTTCACACCGCAGTCCAGCATCATGCCGTCGTCGAAAGTGACGTGCAGGCGCGGTATGTCGGTGAGCAGGGCTGTCTGGTCCATTGCGTGCGCGGGCCCGGCAAGTCGTTGGGGTGAAGAAGCGGCCGAAAGGCGAAGAACATGGGTCGGGTGTGGCGTGTGAGGCCCTCACCCGGTCTGCTTCGCAAACCGACCTCTCCCGCAATCGGGAGAGGTGCATAGTGCCAGCGCGCCGAGGCTGCAACTGGCGGGTTTGCAGGTCTGCCCGGTTCGGCTATCTGTTCCGGCCTTATGTCCCAACCCGCACAGGATCACTGGCCCGGTGATCTCGGCACTTTGCGCGCCGAGATCGACCGCATCGACGATGAAATCCATGAACTTCTGATGCGTCGCGCGACAGTTGTCGGGCGGCTGGCGGCGTCCGGGGCGAAGAACGGCGTCCCGCTGCGCCCCGGGCGGGAGGCGGCGATTCTGCGGCGGCTGCTGGCTCGGCACAGCGGCGATCTGCCGGCGCAGGCGGTGGTGCGGATCTGGCGGGAGTTGCTGGCCGGCACCACGGCGATGCAGGGCGGGCTGGTTGTGGCGGTGTGCGAGGCCGATCCGGGAGGCGGGTTTGCGGCGGCAGCGCGCGAGCAGTTCGGTGCGCTGACACCTGTGCGTGTGCATGGCACCGTGGCCCAGGCGATCGTTGATGTGAGGGCCGGGCGGGCGTCTGTCGCCGTGCTGCCGCTGCCGTCGGAGACCGAGTCGCCAGGTGATGCCTGGTGGATGCCCCTACTGCGTGATGACCAGCCGCGCATTCACGTGGTGGCGCGATTGCCGTTCTGGCGGTGTCGGGCGGAGGGGACGCCGTCGGCGCAGGCGCTGGCGGTGGCAGCCATGTCGCCGGACCCGAGCGGAGAGGATCGAACGTTGCTGGGACTGGAACTGGACCGCGATGTAAGTCAGGAGCGGCTGACAGCGGCATTAGGCGCAGTCGGGTTACATGCGGGGCAGGTGATCTTGCACCGTGATGCGGGGGTGTCGGTGGCGCATGCGTTAGCGGACGTTCCGGGCTATCTGGCGGCAGGCGATTCGCGACTGAGCGGGTTGGGTTGCGTATTGCGGCCGCCGGCGTTGATAGGAGCGTACGCGGTGCCGTTGGGGGCGGGCGCATGACCGGGCCTCGGCCGCGGCCGGAGGTGCTGGAGATCTCGCCTTATGTCGGGGGCGAATCGACGGTACCGGGCGTCAATCGTGTGTTCAAGCTGTCATCGAACGAGGGTGCGTTCGGGGTGCCGCCGGGGGCGCAGGCGGCGTACGCGAAGGCGGCGGCGGAGCTGTATCGGTATCCGGACGGTGATGCTCTGGAGCTGCGGCGGGCGATCGGGGCGCGGTTCGGGCTGGACCCGGTGCGGATCGTGTGCGGCGCGGGGTCCGATGAGCTGATCTATCAGCTTTGTCTGGCGTATGGCGGGCACGGGCGCGACATCATCATGTCGGCGCACGGGTTCGCGATTTACGAGATTGCCGGGACTTACGCCGGCAGCCGCGTGATAAAGGCGCCGGAACGCGAGCTGACGGCTGATGTGGATGCCATGCTGGCGGCAATTTCGCCGGCAACGCGGCTGGTGTTTTTAGCGAATCCTAACAATCCCACTGGCAGCATGCTGCCGTTCGAGAAGGTGGCGCGGCTAAGAGCCGGGCTGCCGGAGGATGTTCTGCTCGTGCTGGACGCAGCTTATGCGGAGTACGTGGAACGGCCGGATTACGACCCCGGCGTGCGGCTGGTGAATGCTGCCGAAAATACCGTAATGACAAGAACTTTCAGCAAGATCTTCGGACTTGGCGGGATGCGCATCGGCTGGGCGTACGCGCCGGCTGCGGTGATCGATGTGCTGAACCGGGTGCGGGCGCCGTTCAGCGTGACCCTGGCTTCCCAGGCGGCGGCGATCGCGGCGCTGGCGGAGCCGGGCTGGGTGGAGAAGGGCCGGGCGCATAACCGGGAGTATCGGGCGCGGCTGACCGAGGGACTGCGTGCCGAGGGGGTGAAGGTCTGGCCGAGCGAGGGGAACTTCGTGCTGGCGGATTTCGGAACTGCGGAGCAGGCAGCGGCGGCGGATACGTTCTTGCGGTTGCGCGGGGTGATCGTGCGGCCGGTGCGCGCGTACGCGTTGCCGCAATGTTTGCGGATCACGGTGGGGACGGCGGAGGAAGTGGGGCTGGTGATCGAGGCTTTGCGGGACTTCAACGCGCATGGCTGAGCCGCTGTTTCGGCGGCTGACGCTGATCGGGATCGGGCTGATCGGCAGTTCGGTTGCGCGAATCGCTCGGGAGCGCGGGGACCTGGCGGCCGAAGTGGTCGCGTGTGCGCGGACCGTGAAGACGCTGGATCGGGTGATGGAGTTGGGGATCGTCGATCGGGTGGAGGGCGATCCGGCGCGGGCTGTGGAAGGGGCGGATTGCGTGCTGCTGGCGGCTCCGGTTGGGGCCTTCGCGGAACTGGCGGGGACGATCGCGCCGCATCTGGCGCCGGGCTGCATCGTGACGGATGTGGGGTCCACAAAGCAGTCGGTGATCCGCGATGTGGGGCCGCTGGTTCCGGCGGGGGTGCATTTTGTGCCGGCGCATCCGCTGGCCGGGACCGAGTATTCGGGGCCGGACGCGGGCTTCATGACGTTGTTCCAGGGGCGCTGGACGCTGTTGGTACCGCCTGCGGGGACCGACGAAGAAGCGATTGAAAAGGTCGCAGAATTGTGGCGGCGCTGCGGGTCCATGGTGGAGCGGATGGAGCCGGGGCACCACGACAAGGTGCTGGCCATCGTGTCACATCTGCCGCATCTGCTGGCGTTCACGATCTGCGGGACGGCCGATGACCTGGCGGATGAGAGCCGGTCGGAGGTGCTGCGATTCGCGGCCTCCGGGTTCCGGGATTTCACGCGGATCGCCGCTTCGGACCCTACGATGTGGCGGGACGTTTTCCTGAACAACCGTGAGGCGCTGTTGGAGATGCTGGCGCGGTTCCTGGAGGACGCGCAGGCGATGGCTCGGGCGGTGCGCTGGGGCGATGGCGGATACATCGAGGACAAGGTTGAGCGGGGTCGGAAGATTCGGCGGAGCCTGATCGAGCTGAAGCAGGCATAGCGGATATAAGCATGTCCGGCATTTGAACCGATGTACATCGGGAATCGCCGGAGCCGTCGTATGTACACCTGGCGTTAACGGTTTGGTAACGGATCCGGGGCTTCCGCGGGACGCGGAGAGAGCGCCGCGTCGCGATAACGCCGCGGCCACACGCCGAGGCGTACGAACGATTCAACGAAAGCCACGTTTAGATTCTTATTCTACTTTTCATTGCGAGCATACGTAGATTTTTCAGCAAACTGCTAGGTCTCGCCGGCCATGACGATACGCATGAAAGTCAAGCCGGACATCCGTGGGACAAGCTCGGGGCGGTGGCCATTGCCAACGTTATTTGACGCACCAAGTGGCATCAGTCCTGCGCCGGCGGTGTCGTGAAGAACCAGGGATGGTTGTCGAGATCGCGAACCGTGTAGGTGCGGCCGTAGGATTCATCCTTGGGCGGATGAACGATCTCGGCGCCGGCTGCGCGTGCCCTTTCATGGTGGGCATCGACATCGGCGATGTAGACGAACACGCCTTGTGTTGCTGCCTCGGTTTCACGGGGGCTCAGCATTCCCCATTGCTTGCTGCCTTGTCCCATCATGATGCGCTGTCCATCGAGGATCATTTGCGCGTGCATGCCACTTGGGGTCGCGTGGCGCATTTCCTCGGTAAAGCCGAATGCACGAGTGAGGAATTCCAGCGCGGCGGGTACATTGCAGTAGAAGATGTAAGGGATGATCTCGGTGGGAATTGCCGGGTTCCGGTTTTCCATTTGCTGCTTCCTTCGGCAAGTGACTGGCTGTGAGAGGTTATTCTGGTGCGGGCAGGGGGCAGCGCAAGGTTTGCGGAACCGGATTGACCGTCTGGGCGGCACGTGCATCCATCAAGGGCGAGTTATCAGGGGCCATGGCGATGGACCGGTGGCTGCATACCGCGCTGGAGTATGTTTGCTCCTGGATTGAGTTCCAGATGCGGTTATCGGAGCAGCCTGGGTGCATCATCGCGGTGGCGCATGGTGACCGGATTGTTCTGGAACGGGCGTTTGGGCATGCGAATCTGGCGAAACGCGAGAAGCTGACGCCGCGGCATCGGTTTCGTATTGCGTCGCATTCCAAGAGCTGCACGGCGGCGGGTGTGATGAAGCTGCGCGAG
>DATIMO010000659.1:0-11714 GCA_035475215.1 Acetobacteraceae bacterium
CGGGCGCCGAGGAGTTCATCGAACGTATGCCGAACGGCTACGAGACCTACATCGAAGAAGGCTCTCCGAACCTGTCGGGTGGTCAGAAGCAGCGGCTTGCCATTGCGCGGGCGCTGATCCAGGACCCGCGCATCCTTATTCTGGATGAGGCGACCAGTGCGCTGGACCCGGAGTCTGAGGCGCTGGTCAACGCCAACCTGCTGCGAATCGCGCGCGGACGGACGATGGTGATCATCTCCCATCGGCTGTCATCGTTGACCGAGTGCGACCAGATCCTGGTGCTCGAGAAGGGCAAGGTGATGGACCTCGCGCCGCATCGCACCCTGCTGGAGCGCTGCTCGGTCTATCGACAGCTCTGGGCGCAGCAGAATCGTCATCTCGAAACGCAAGGTCATCGCCATGCAGCGCTCGCTCCCACGCTCGTCCAAGGGGACTGACCTGGTCGAGCGGGACGACCCCGCGCTGCCGGTCATTCTGGAGTTCCAATCACCGTCCACGGCGGTGCTGAACGAGCCTGTGCCGCGCTCCGCACGCAGCACGGTGTGGATCATCAGCGCGTTGCTGGCCTCGATTCTCGCGGCGGTCGGATTGATCAAGGTTGACCGTACGGTCAGCACGCGTGGGCAGATCGTGTCCCGGGCGCCGGTGATCGTGGTGCAGCCTCTGGAGACCGCGATCGTGCGGGAAATCGCCGTGCATGTGGGTGAAAAGGTGCAGGCAGGTCAGGTGCTGGCACGGCTCGACCCCACCTTTGCCGCCGCCGACTTGAGCGCGCAGGCGGCTCAGGTGTCCAGCCTGCAGGCGGAGACGACGCGTGAACAGGCGGAAGCCGCGAGCAAGCCATTCACCTACACCGGCCTAAGTCCTGAACTGTCTCTGCAGGCCGCGATCTTCGCCCAGCGGCAAGCGGAGTACAGCTACAAGCTGGAAAATTACAACGAAAAGATCGAAGAGCTGGTGTCCCAGATCAAGCGCGCCAACTCGGATGCCCAGGGCTATCGCGATCGGCTCGAAGTGGCGCAGAACGTCGAAAAGATGCGCCGCGAGCTGGAAAAGCTGCAAGTCGGCAGCAAACTCAACACTCTGGCGGCAATGGACACCCGGGCTGAGATGCAGCGCGACTACGACAATGCGCAGCAGACCGCCCAGGCCGCGGCGCGCGAACTGAAAGCGATGGTCGCCGAGCGGGATGGGTACGTGCAGTCGTGGCACGCCGAGGTTTCCCAAAAGCTGGCGGAATCCACCGCCAAACTGTCCGATGCTCGCGAGCAGATGCGGAAAGCCCAGCTTCGCAGGCAGCTTGTGGAACTGCGGGCTGACCACGATGCCACCGTTCTGACCCTGGCGAAGGTCTCGGTCGGCTCCGTCCTGCAACCCGGGGAGCAGTTCATAACGCTGATGCCGGCCGATGCTCCCCTCGAGATCGAGGCTAATATTTCCGGCCGCGACGACGGCTATGTGCAGGTCGGCGACTCGGTGGCGATCAAGTTCGACACTTTCCCGTTCGCCCGCTATGGGATGGCGTACGGCACTCTTCGTTTGGTCAGCGCCAACAGCTTCACCGGACAGGACCAGCAACGGACCAACGAAGCGAGCTCGGTGGCTGTTCCGACCAACGACATGGAACCGTTCTACCGCGCACGCGTCGCCATTGACCGTGTCGCCCTGCGTGGCGTGCCGGAGGGATTCCAGCTCATGCCCGGCATGCCGGTGATGGCGGATATCAAGGTCGGACAGCAGACAGTTCTGCATTATCTGCTCAATCGCGTAGTCCCGGTCGCGACCGAGGCGATGCGCGAACCGTAATGGCCCCTGGGAATCGGCTGCCATGCTCGATCGATTGACCTGGACGGTTTCGCCCCGCGCCGCGTTGCGTCGCGGCATCCGGCTGACTGAACGCGGCAAGCTGCCGCGCGCATTTCATCTGCTGTCTCGTGCCGCCCGCGCCGGCGTCGCCGAAGCCGAATACCGGGTGGGGCGTTGTTATCTGGAAGGTGCCGGTGTCCCACCGAGCCGGGGCGACGGGGCGCGGTGGCTCGACCGCGCCGCCACTCATGGCCATGTCGAAGCGCAATCGATGCTGGCGACGCTGCTGCTGCACGGGCTTGCCGCCCCGCGACAGAACTGGTCGGATCCGGCGATCGAGCGCGGGGCGGGCGCAGCCGCCAGCCTGTTCTCGTCAAACCAGACCGACGGAAAGCCGGATTTCGCATCGGCGCTGAAATGGGCACGGCTCGCTGCAGATGGCGGCTCGGCCGACGGCCAGGCGGTGCTCGGCTACATACTGACCTCCGGTCCCGAGGACATGCGCGACCTGGAGGCCGCACGGCGCTGGTACCGCTGCTCGGCGGAGGCCGCCTGCCCGCAAGGCGCACTGGGCTACGCGCTGGCTCTGGCGCGTGAGGCTGCCGACGAGGCCCGTCAGCAGAAAGTGAGCGAATGGCTGAGGCAGGCCGCGCAGGCGGGGTTGCCGACCGCTTTGTATCTGCTCGGCGTGATCACCGAACGCGGCGTGGGTGTTGCCGGGGACAAGGCGGCTGCGGCCGATCTGTTTCGTCAGGCGGCCATCAAGGGGAACCGTTCGGCCCAGGCGCGTTGGGGCCTTGCACTCCTGGAAGGACAGGGCGTCCAGGCCAATGCGCAGGAAGGTGAATCCTGGTTGCGCAAGGCGGCGCTTGCCGGCGATCCGGAAGCCGCTGCGCTGGTGGGGGACCTCTACGCGAAAGGAGGCGCGCTACCGCCCAACTACGCTGAGGCGGCGATGTGGTTCCGCCGCGCCAGCGAGGCCGGTCATAAAGGCGCCTCTCGCGCACTGGGGATGCTGTATCTCACTGGTGCCGGCGTGCCGCGCGACCCGCAGGAGGCGGCGCACTGGCTGCGGATATCCGCCCAGGCCGGCGACAGCAAGGCGCGCGTCGATCTGGCCAATCTGGTGTTGCAAGGGACGGGTGAAGCCGGCGATGCAGTCCGCACCCGTACGTGGTTCGAAAACGCCGCAGCCTCCGGGGATCTGGTCGCGGCATTCAATTTCGGCGTCTGCCTGGCCGAGGGCATCGGTGTGGAACGGGATGAACGCAAGGCCGCCGAGTGGCTGCGCCGCGCCGCCGATGGCGTGGTCAATGCGCAGTACTGGTACGGCCGCATGCTGGTCGAGGGCCGCGGACTGGACGCAAACGTCGAAGAGGGGCGACTCTGGATCGGGCGTGCTGCCGAGGTCGGCATGGTAGAGGCCGAGGTCGCCATGGGCGAGTTGCTGCTGAACGGGCGCGGTGGCCCACGTGACCACGCCGGCGCCCTGACACTGTTCGAACGAGCGGCCGGCCGCGGTCATGTCGGCGCGATGTTCGCACTGGGCGCGATGCATGGCGGCGGTCATGAAATACCCACAGATCGGGCGACCGCACAGCGCTGGTTCCGTGCTGCCGCCGAACGCGGGCACGCGTACGCGCAAATGATGTTGGGTCGCTATCTGACGCGCAGCCTTGCCGGTGAACAGCATTTGGATCAGGCGCGCGTCTGGCTGGACCGCGCTGTGGCGCAGGGTCTGGAGGAGGCGAGGGGGGATCTCGCGGCACTGCCACGCGCATCCGCACAAATTCCCGAGCCCGAGGCGCAAGCCGTCGGACGGTAGCGTCTTGAGTTCCGATGGTGACACGCTAAGGTTTGGCCCGCCTACTCCACCAGACCGGGTCGCCCTGGCACAGCACGCGTTCGTCCGCGGCCAATCGGCATTGGCGGCGAATGATCCCGCCGAAGCCGTTCGCTGGCTGGACCGCGCGTCGCGGCTGCTACCGGACGATCCGGCCCTCATGCTTGCGCTCGCCGGATCCTGCGTCGGTCGCGACGATGCGCGCGCGGCGTACCTGTTCGCCACGGTTGCTGAGCGATGGTCGGTGCGCGAGGCGTGGCTCGGGCTTGCTGCAGTACGACGCGCGCTGCGAGAGCCTTCTGCCGCTGCTATGGCTCTGTCGCGGGTACTGTCATTATTCGCGGTAACGCACGGCCTTGAACCGCTGGCTGATTCGATCGCGGGGGACATCGCCGCGCCCGGCTGGTGCGGGCTGGCTGCAGGCATGGCCGGGGCCATCATTATCCGGCTTACGGACCCGACCGGCACCGCCGATTTGCGTCTGGACGGGCAGCCGCTCGCGCCAGCTGGCGACGGCATTGACCCACCGCCGTCATTCCCGCGAAAGCGGGAATCCAGAACTTCCCCCGCAGCTCCGCTCTTTTGCATGGATGCCCGCCTCCGCGGGCATGACGAAACGCCTGTCGGCATCAAGCTGCAATCAGGTGTCCATCCGCTGCCACGGCTGAGCGCCGGAGCGCGCCGCCTGGAGGTACTTTCAGACGGCAAGCACCTACTCGGAAGCCCGATCCTGATTTCGGCGATCCGGCGCAGCGAAGGCTTCGTCACCGCGCGCGATGGTGGCCTCTCCGGCTGGGCATGGCATCCTGGCGATCCCGACACCGATCCGGTCCTGACCATCCGGTCCGCGGAGGGCGGAAGGGATTTGCGCGTGTTGGCGACCGAGCCTGCCTTCCTGCCGGCAGTTTATGGTTTCACGCGTGCGCGCGCTTTTTACGTCTTTCCGCACCAACTCCCAAAGGCGGCCACGACCTTGCATGTGCTCGGCAGCGATGGGCACGAGTTGCTCGGCGGCCCGCTCGATCCCGGCTGGGAGCAGCGTGTCGCCGCCACTGCTGCCCGGATTGTTGCGGCTCGCTTCCCCGCTGCACCGGGATCGCCACCCGGACAGACGTCGCAGGAACCCGTCGCAGTCCGAGCCCGCCTGATCGGCCCACGCCTCAACCAGCGCCCGATCCGTCGACGAGAGGCGGACATCGTCGTTCCTGTCCACGGCGCCCCCGATGCAACCCGCGCCTGTCTGGACAGTGTGCTTGCCACGGTTCGGGCGCCTACCCGCGTCCTCGTGGTGGATGACGCCTCCGCCGAACCGGAATTGATCGCGTTCCTGGACGATCTGGCCCACCGTCGACGCATCCGGCTGATCCGCCATCCGACCGCGCTCGGTTTTCCTGCGTCTGCCAATGCTGGTCTGCGGGCCTGCCGCGGCAAGGATGTGGTGCTGCTCAACAGCGACACGCTGGTACCCTCTCGGGTGGCGCCTGGCTGGCTGGAGCGGCTTCATCAGGCGGCCTATCAGGCGCCGGACATCGGGACGGCATCGCCGCTGTCCAACAGTGCCAGCATTCTGAGCTATCCCAGGCCCGCCGGGGAGAATGCGGTACCGGGATCCGCTGAAACCGCGCGCATTGACCGGCTCGCCCACAAGGCGAATGCCGCACGCGTTGTCGATATCCCTGTCTCGGTCGGGTTCTGCATGTATATCCGTCGTGACTGTCTGGCGGAGGTCGGCCTGTTCCGCACGGACCTGTTTGCGCAGGGTTATGGGGAGGAGAACGATTTCTGCCTACGAGCGCGCCATTTGGGCTGGCGGCATGTGGCGGCGATCGGGGTGTTCGTGGCGCACGTCGGCGGCAGTTCCTTCGGTGCGGCGGGGCATGCGTTGCAGGTCCGCAATCAAGCCGTGCTGAACACGATCCATCCCGGCTATGATCGATTGATCGCCGACTGGGCCGCGACGGACCCGCTGACCGATCCGTTCCGCCGACTGGATCTGGCGCGCTGGCGCGCGGCGCGCCGCCCGACCGAAAAAGCGGTGATCCTGATAACCCATGCCGATGGCGGCGGGGTGGAACATCGGGTGGCCGAATCCTGCCGCGCCCACTGCACCGCCGGCCGGCGGCCAATCGTGCTGCGCCCCGACCGCACGGCCCGGAATCGTCCCGGCCTGGTGGTCAGCGATGGGGATGCCGGCGCCTATCCGCACTTGCGGTATGCACTTCCCGACGAACTCACCGCCTTAGTGCGGATGCTGCGCGCCGAATCGCCCACGGCTATCGAACTGCACCACACCCTCGGGCATTCGCCGGCGATTTACGACGTGATCACTGCATTGGCGCTGCCGTATGAGGTGCATGTCCATGACGCGGTCTGGATGTGTCCGCGCGTGATCCTGGTCGGTCCGGATCGGCGTTACTGCGGCGAGCCTGACGCAGTGACCTGCGATGCGTGTGTCGCGGATGCCGGCAGCGCAACCGAGGAGCCGATCTCGGTTGCCGCGTTACGGCAGCGATCTGCCCGTCTGTTGTCCGGCGCTCGGCGGGTCCTGGTGCCGTCCCAGGATGCCGCGACCCGGTTGCGTCGGCATTTCCCCGAACTGTCGCCGTTAGTGGTATTTCCCGAGGACGATGAAAGCCTTCCGCCACCGGACCTATCATTGGGATACGGCGAGCGGATCCGGGTTTGCGTCGTCGGTGCGATCGGGGTCGCCAAGGGCTACGACGTACTGCTGTCCTGCGCCCGCGATGCGGCGCGCCGCGAGCTTCCGCTGGAATTCGTCGTTGTCGGGCACACGATCGACGATAACCGGCTGATCGCGACCGGGCGGGTTTTCGTCACCGGTGAATTCCGGCGGCACGAAGCAGGGTCGCTGATCCGGTCACAGCATGCGAATGTAGTGTTGCTGCCCTCGATCACGCCGGAGACGTGGTGTTACGCGCTGACGGTTGCCTGGCGCGCCGGGCTGCGGGTCCTTGCATTCGACATCGGCGCCCAGGCAGAGCGGATTCGCCGCACCGGGCGTGGCATTGTACTGCCGCCCGGGGTCTCAGCCGCATACATTAATGATGCGCTGCTTGCGACATCTTCGTAGTCTATTCATGAATGCATGCGCTAATATGCAGCACCGAACCTGATCCGTTCCCCAACCCACCTGCGCGAACCCGCGCACCACAGCAGAGTGAAAGCCTGATGTCCGAGCTTGCCCGCGCGACCGCCCGCCGGCCCGTGCCAGTACCGCCCACGTCCGAACCAGCCGCCAATCGTGTCACCGAACTGAAAGTATCGGGTCACCTGATGACCCTGGAGTCGGGGCTTTTCTGCGTGTTTCAGCCGCCTGGTTCGCCGATGGCCGGGCCGAACGGCCTGCCGGGCGTGCGATTGTCCTTGCCGCCGGGCCCGGCGCATCGCCCGGATGCTGTCAGCATCAGCACATTCCGCCCCGATGGTTGGCTGAATGGCGGAGACGGCGCGGCACTCGTTCGTGTCAGCAACGGACCGGCACAGGTTCTGGTGACAATCTATCAGGCGCCTGGGGCACCGCCGGACACAGCGCCACGGCTGCAGGTCACGCGCCTCAGCGCCGAACCCGTGTCCCGCCCGCAGCATCGCGCGCCGGCCGCGCCGGTTTTGGTGCCGGCAGCCGCCGAGGCGGTTGCTCATGTGCAGCGTACTGGCGACGTCGGTGGACAGATTGGCGAATGGATCGGCGTTCGAGGATCGAAGCTCTCGATCGAGGGCTTCGCGATCACCCCGCATGGCGATATTGGCCCGGAGGACATCGAATATCAGGCGGTGCTTGGGCGGGGCTGGGTTTCGCCCTGGGTCGAAGGCGGCACGTTCTGCGGCAGTCGCGGCATGGCGCTGCCGCTGCTCGGGCTACGGATTCGTCTGAAGGGACCGGCGGCGGAAACGCACGAATGCAGCTACACGGCGACTTTCGTCGATGGTACCAACATCGGACCGGTGGCGGGCGGAGAGGCGTGCGAAGCGGAAAGCCTTGCCGGGCTGGAAGCGTTCCAGTTGATCGTGCGTCGCGGACCGGGCGCCGGTGCGAGCAAGCGGCCGCTGGCGGCCGTCAAACAGGCTGAGGCACCTCGAAAGGGCGTGAGGCGGCCTCGCTGAACCCGCCTCGTCCGCGTCGCTTCCGATATTGTGACACCCGATGAAGTACCTGTTCGTTCATCAGAACTTCCCCGGGCAGTTCCTGCACATTGCAAGACGGCTGGCCGCCTCGCGTGACAACGACGTGGTGTTCATCACGGAGCCGAACGCGAACCACCTGCCCGGGGTGCGCAAGGTGCCGTATGCAAAGCCGGGTCCGAGTTACGTCGAAACGCATCCGATCGCCCGTGAGTTGGATGCGGCGGGTCGGCGCGCGGCCGCCGTCGCGGGCACCGCGCTACGGCTGAAGGCGCTCGGGTTCACGCCGGACATCATCATCGGCCATCACGGATGGGGCGAGTTGCTGAACCTGCCGGATGTGTGGCCGGGGGTGCCGCTGCTGGGCTACATGGAGTTCTTCTATCGGATCGAAGGGGTGGATGTCGGTTTCGATCCGGAGTTTCCGACAAGCGTTGAGGATTACCCGCGCATCAGGGCGAAGAATGCGGTCAATCTGATCGCGTTGGGATTGGGTGGCTATGGCCAGACGCCGACGCGATGGCAGATGTCCACCTACCCGGACTGGGCGCAGCACCGGATCACGCTGCTGCCGGAGGGCGTCAATCTCGACAAGTGCAAGCCGGACCCGACAGCGCGGCGGCAGGACCTGATGATCGGCAATGCCCGGATCGGGCGCAACGACAAGCTGGTGACCTATGTGGCGCGCGACCTGGAGCCGTATCGCGGATTCCACGTCATGATGCGCGCCATTCCGCATATGTTGCGCGCACGCAAGGACGTGCGGGTGGTCCTGGTCGGGGGTGACGGCGTGAGCTATGGCACCAAGCCCGAGCAGGGGACCTGGCGGGAGGCGATGCTGCAGGAGTTGGGGTCCGCCATCGATCCGGACCGCGTCACGTTTCCGGGGCGGCTCGAATACGCCACTTATGTGCGGCTGCTGCAGCGCAGCGACGCGCATGTGTATCTGAGTTACCCGTTCGTGGCGTCCTGGTCGTTGCGGGAAGCTTTGGCCACCGGATGTGTAGTGCTCGGCAGCGACACGCCGCCGGTGCGAGAGTTCATCGAGGACGGGCACAATGGGCGGTTGGTGCCGTTCTTCGATCCGAGGCGGTTGGCCGCGCAGGTGCTACGGGTGCTCGAGGACCAGCCGTTGTCGCGCCGGATGCGGGAAGGGGCACGCGCATACGCCGAACGGCATCTGAGTATGGAGGATTATCTGACGGCGTATGAGGGGCTGATCGGAGGGTTGATCGGGACATCCATTGCTACTGCCAAGCCCCTTCCTCCTCCCCCCTCTCGCAAGGGGAGGGGGAGTCGGACATCGCCCCCCCTTCCCCTGCGCGAGGGAGTTGGGGGGAGGGGCTTGGCGGCGGAGTAACGCGCGCCTTCACCCCGCCCGGGGGTGCGCCTTGCTCCAGACGTCGAGCATCGCTCGGGTTTCGACTTCGGTGTAGCGCTGCGTGGTAGACAGGCTGGCGTGGCCCAGCAATTCCTGGATCGAACGCAGATCGCCGCCCGCGGCGAGCAGATGGGTTGCGAACGAGTGCCGCAGCGCGTGCGGCGTCGCATGTTCCGGCATTCCCCGGAGGCGGCGGAACATCCGCAGTGTTCGCTGCGCCACCGCCGGGTCGAGCCGACGTCCGCGCATCCCCAGGAATAATGGACTGTCCGGCTGGCGATCCGGGTGGTGGACCAGCCATGCCGCCATCGCTCCGCGGACCAGCGGCAGCACCGGGACGATCCGTTCCTTGCTGCCCTTTCCGGTGACGCGCAGCATCGCGGTCGAGCCGGGCAGCGGAGCGTCGCGCACGTGCAAGCTGAGCGCCTCGGCTATGCGGAGCCCACAGCCGTACAGCAGCGTGAACAGTGCCGTATCACGTGCCTGGACGGCGGCGCTGTCGGATTCCTCGCCGATTTCGGTGCTGACCGCGAGGGCGTCGCCGGTCGAGAGTGGTCGTGGTGCGGGCCGGCGAACGCGTGGTGTCGCGATCAGACGAATCGCCGGATTGTGGAGCTCGTGGCGGCGGGCGAGAAAGCGGTAAAAGCTGCGCACCGCCGCCAGCCGTCGGGCCCGGGTTGCCGATGCCAATCGGGCGGCGTGCTTCGCCGCGAGCCAGGCACGGAAATCGGCTGGCTTCAGTTCGGTCAGGGCTTGCGCATCCGGCTCGGCGCCGAGATGCCCGACCAGAAATCCCAAGAAATCAGCAAGATCCGACCCGTAGGCCTCCACAGTCAGTGCCGCGGCGCGACGCTCCTGGGCCAGCCAGTCGAGGAAGCTCTGGCGCGCCTGTTCCCCCGTCACGTTCAGCGCCCGAGCGCGGCGCCGACGGCACGACCAAGGAAAGCGAGCGCTCCGGTGCCCTGCATCGGGTCCAGCGAGCGACTGTCGCGCGTCGCCAGTGCGAGCAGTGCCGGCGCCCCTGGCCAGGGGACCCGCACCAAGGCATCGTGGCGGGCCAATCGCGCGGCCTCGGCGTGCAGCAAAGTGGCGTCTTCCGGCGTGGTTCGGAATACCACGTCGCGCCCGTCCAGCAGTGCGGCGACGGCTCCGGCCGGCAGACTTCGTGTGCCGGGCAGATGGTCCTCGACGCACAGCCCGGCCCCGTCGATCGCCAGGATTCCCGGGAATTCGCTGGCCACGCAGTCCGTCGGATCATGTGTGTGGATCAACGCCAGCACCGCCGACTGCACGCGCTGGGTCAGCCCGGCAGCGGCCCGTCCGGCGGCGAGCACGCCATCGGCGCGGGTCGCCATCGCCGCGGCATGCAGCCGCTCGGCTCGGAGCATGGCGGCCATATGGTCTGCCATCGGCTCGCCATGCAGCCGCTTCGGCGGGGTCAGGACCCGGTACAGGTCCGAATGGTCCGCCAGCCAACTGGGATTGGCGCGCAGAAACGCCTCAACGAGGGCCGCGTCCGCCTCGTCCGGGTCGCGCTGGTGCAGGGGCATCAGTGCCGGGATCAGACGATGTGCTGGCCGGTCTTGGCCCAGTCCGCCAAAAATGCCGCGAGTCCCTTGTCGGTGAGGGGATGGTTGAACAATGACCGCAGCACTGCCGGCGGCACGGTGGCGATATGGGCACCAAGCTTGGCTGCCTCGATCACATGCGTAGGGCTGCGTACGCTGGCGACCAGAACTTCAGTCTTCAGGTAAGGATAATTGCGGAAGATGGTCATGATGTCCGCAATCAGCCCCATCCCGTGCTCACCGACGTCGTCCAGGCGGCCAATGAATGGGCTGACGAAGCTGGCGCCGGCCTTGGCCGCCAGCAGGGCTTGCGCCGGGGAGAAACACAGAGTGACGTTCACCATGGTCCCGTCGTCTCTAAGTTTGCGGCAGGCGCGCAGCCCGTCCGGCGTGAGCGGCACCTTGATGGTGACGTTGCGGGCGATTTCCCGCAGCACACGGGCTTCGGCGAGCATATCTTCGCATTTGGTGGCGGCGACCTCGGCGCTGACCGGCCCGGGCACGATGGCGCAGATCTCGGCGATCACGTCGCGCATCTTCTTGCCCGATTTGGCCACCAGCGAGGGGTTGGTCGTGACCCCATCCAGCAACCCGCTTTCGGCAAGGGCCTTGATTTCCGCTATGTCTGCGGTATCGACGAAGAACTTCATGGCATCCAACTCCCTTGCAGGGCCGTGAGGACCATATAGGATGAACGCGGTCAATCGGAAGCAAGTCGTACGGCGACTTCCGGTAATGCTGGCGTATCCTTTTCCCGGACCGTTCGACTACCGCGTGCCGGCCGATCTGGTCGCTGAACCGGGGGACGTCGTGCTGGTGCCCCTGAACGGGCGCGAGACGGTCGGCGTAGTCTGGGACTGTCATGCCGGCGAAGCGGCGCCGGAGCACAAGCTGAAGCCGATTGCGGCAGTGCTGGATACAC
This sequence comes from Acetobacteraceae bacterium, assembly GCA_035475215.1. Classification (GTDB taxonomy): domain Bacteria; phylum Pseudomonadota; class Alphaproteobacteria; order Acetobacterales; family Acetobacteraceae; genus DATDIC01. The sequence continues at coordinate 11,661 of DATIMO010000659.1, forward strand.
CGCCGATGCGCCCGGCACTGCGGCGGTTCGTCGATTGGATGGCGGCGTACACGC
>DATIMO010000660.1:0-5902 GCA_035475215.1 Acetobacteraceae bacterium
GCAGAAGATCCACTCCGATCACCAGCCCGGCGCCGCGACGAACCGAGACCTGGGCCCAACCGCCGGGCGCCGCACCCAGGTCGATCACGCGCGCGCTGCGGCGGATCAGAGCGAAGCGGTCGTCGAGTTCGATCAGCTTGAATGCCGCGCGGGAACGCCAGCCTTGTTGCTTCGCCGCCGCGACATACGGGTCGTTCAACTGCCGGGCCAGCCAGCGCTGCGACGCGACAGTCCGCCCGCGCGCCGTCTTCACCGGGACCGCAAGGCCGCGCGGCGCCGGCACACACTTGCCGCGATCGGTCATGCGGGCCGGATGCCCCCCCTCCAGCCCGCCGCATGCCGGGAGCGGTCGGCCCGCATCATGCGCACCAGCATGCCTTCCCGCAGCCCGCGATCCGCGACCACCACCTGCGGCGCCGGCCAGATCTGGGTAATGGCGGCGAACACGGCGCATCCGGGCAGCACGAAGTCCACCCGCTCCGGCCCGACGCAGGGATGCTGCTCCAGCCCTTCGCGCCCAATTTGGCGCAGCCGGTCCAGCGCCTGGAAGGCCGCCTGCCGGGTCAGCACCACGCCATCCACCAGCGGGCGGCGGTAGCGCTGCAGGTCCAGTGCCACGCCGGCCAGTGTGGTGACCGTGCCGCTAGTGCCGAGAAGCTGCACACCGCCGCAGCGGATTTCATGGGCGATGCAGTGGATCGATTCGAACGCTGCCAGCCGCGCCGCGACGTCGGCCACCATTGCCTGGAAGCCGTCGGCAGTGAACGCGGCCGGGCCGAAGCGCTCGGCCAGGGTCACCACGCCAACCGGTAGGGACGCATAACCAATGAGGGCCGGTGGGCCCTCCGGGTCGATCCGCACCCAGGCAAGTTCGGTCGAGCCGCCGCCGATGTCGAACAGCAGTGCCCGCCGCGCCACGCCGACCAGCAGAGGCGCGCAGCTTTCGAGCGCGAGTTCGGCTTCTTCACGGGTGGAGATGATGTCGATGGCCAGCCCGGTTTCCGCCCGGACGCGGGCGAGGAACTCGGGACCATTGGCAGCGCGGCGGCAAGCCTCGGTCGCGACGGCGCGCATCCCCCGCACTGGCCGCCGTGCCAGTCGGGTCATGCAGGCATGTAACGCGCCGAGAGCCCGTTCCATGCCTGGCGCGCTGAGGCGACCGGTATGGTGCAGGCCTTCGCCCAGCCGCACGATACGGCTGAAGCTGTCCAGCACGCGAAACCCGTCCCGCACGGGCGCGCCGATCAGCATTCGGCAGTTGTTCGTGCCGAGATCGAGCGCGGCGAACGCAGGTCCGGCAGGCCGGCGCGCCTGGCTCGCGGGCTCAACCCCGGACAGGGCCTTCCCGTGGAGCATGCAGCCTATTGTCGGCACTTGGCGGTCGCGCCGCAAGGATATACAGCGTGGCGGCATGTCGGACCCCGTGCACCCGCCGATCGATGTCAGCCAGCTTTCGTTCGAGGACGCGTTGGCCGAGCTTGAGCAGATCGTGCGCGGCCTGGAAGCGGGACAGCAGAAGCTGGAAGACGCGATCAACGCTTACGAGCGGGGTGCGGCATTGCGGCGGCACTGCGAGGCCAAGCTGGCTGAGGCGGAGTCCCGTGTGGCGGCAATCGTGGAGCAGGCGGACGGGTCGCTGAAAATGCGGCCGCTGGAGCCGGGGCCGGAGCGGGGATAGGCCCCGCCACATTTGCCTGACGCGCCCGCGTGCCAAGCTGCGTGAGCGGAAGTCGGCAAATGGAAGATTCGTTGCTCCGTTCAACCGGAGCCGATATGATACCTTGCCGCAAGGGCCGGATCGCGACACGACGCGCCAAAATTGGGAGGATACTGTGGGCAAGGAACTCGCAAACTGGAAGGCGGCCAAGGCGAACGCCGCGAAAACCATTGGCAAGAAGGGAAAGCTGCCGAAGGAGAAAAGCGATCTCGTGGCGCTGATGGAGGCTGCCAACAAGGTGGCGGTAAAGATCAGAGGCGAGCGCGACACAATGGAGACTTCGGTGCTCGCGTTGCAGGACGCCTTCTCCAAGGTTTACGACGCGGCGGAAACGTACACCGACATCGTCGACGCAAGCACCTTCAATCTTGATGAAGACAACAAGGATGAGGCCAAGAATATAACCGATGCGAAGAAGACTCTGACCGATGTGCTGAAGGAAATATGCGACGGCGTCGGAACCTTTCACACGAATCTGGAAACGTTCAATAAGCACCTCGCAAATTTCGAGAAGGAACTGAAGGCGGCTCCCGCCACCTGAGCTCTCTTGCCTGCGTCGGTTGTTGCCGGCGGCGTGCCCTGGTTCGATTCAGCCTGGAACCGGTCTGGCCTCGCCCAGCACGATCGCGTTGCGCAACCGGATCGGCCCGCCGACGCCCCGCAACGGTTCGATGCCGGCGCCGGTGCCGCGGATCAGCAGGGTGCCGTAATTGAAGATGCGCCCGCCGATGCCCTGCTGCACATCGACCGTCTCGATCCGCGCGACGTTCATCTCGACCGTGTAGCGCGAGAGCAGACCGCGTTTGTAGATTACGCGACGATCGGTCACCACGATCTCCGTGCTGCGGCGCCGGAGCCATTCGGCCAGGAAGACCAGCACGGCAATCGCGCCGATGGCCGCAGCCGCATACAGGCAGTAAGTGCGCTGCGGTTCTTCCACCGCGACAACCTCACCCACCACGAAGATGGCGATGGCGATCAGGGCGAAGAAGACCGACGGCCAGTAGATCGACCAGTGCATGCGGCCGATCTCCTTCACGGTTTCGTCGGGTTGTAGCACTTTGGTGTAGTAGGCCATGAGTGAAACGTACACGCCGGGACCCGGCGGGACATCGGGCGCTTGCTCAATTTGCCGAGATGGGCGGACGCGTGTCAGTCTCCGGCAGGCACCGCGACGGATCTGCCATGCCCGAACCGCTACGGCTGAGCGCCGCCATCGGACCCTACGCGCATGTTCGCGCGCTGCGTGACGGGTCGGTGGCGTCGACGCGGATCAGCTTCGATTTCGTCGATGTGGCGCCGATCGTGCGGGCGTTTCCGCGCATGCTTCGGCGGCAGGAGTTTGACCTGTGCGAAATGGCGGTCACCGCGCTGGCTCAAGGGCATGCCTACGGGAAGCCGGTAGCCGGCCTGTCCGCCGTAGTGATGCGGGGGTTCCACCACGGCGCCTTGCTGTGCCCACGTGATTCGCCACTGCGCGGGCCGGCGGACCTGGCCGGCCGACGGGTCGGGGTGCGGTCCTGGTCGCAGACGACCGGCGTGTGGGTGAGGGGAATTCTGCAGCACGATCACCGGGTCGATTCAGCCGCGATCACCTGGGTGACTGAGGAAGGGTCGCATGTGGCGGAGTATCACGATCCGGAATTCGTGACGCGTGCCGCACCCGGCACCAGCCTGGTCGCGATGCTGCTCGGTGGGGAGATCGATGCCGGGGTGGCCCTGCGGGGCGCGGATGCCGCGAAGCTGCGTAGCGTGATTCATGATCCGGACGAAGCTGCCGCCGATTGGTTTCGTCGCACCGGAATTTACCCGGCGAACCATGTGATATGCGTACGGCGGGAGCTGCTGGCGGAACATCCCTGGCTGGCGGCGGAGCTGATGGCATTATTTGCGGCAGCGAAGCAGGCCGCGCCACCGCCGCGCGACGCGCTGGTGGGGGATGATTCGCTGCCGTACGGGCTGGCCGCCAATCGTGCCTCGATCGAGATGGCGATGCGGTTCGCCGCACAACAGGGCCTCGTACCGCGTGCCTATACGGCGGACGAGTTGTTTGCAGCGTAACCTGTTACCGAGGGAGGAAACATGACGGACATTCCCCGCCTGAACGGCGCGATCCGCGCATTGGAAGCAGGCTCGCCGACGTTCGTGCCGTTCGCTGCACCTGAGGTCGGCAATGCGCTGACGTTCAGCACGTCGAACTGCGACGGCGTGGTGTTCGAGATGGAACACAACCCATACGACATAAAGGGATTGCGCGACTGCCTGCAATACATGCTGAACCGCGGCCAGATCGCGCGTTCCGGAAGCATCGCACCGGCGGTGACGCCATTCGTTCGCATCCCGCCGAATGGCGGCGAGCAGAGCCAGTGGATTGCCAAGCAGGTGCTGGATGTGGGCGTGTATGGCGTGGTGTGGCCGCATGTCAGCACGGTGGACGATGCGCGCAACGCGGTTGCGGCGTGCCGATATCCGCGTCCGGAGGGCGCGGCATATTACGAACCCGCCGGTCAGCGTGGTGACGCTCCGACAGCGGCGGCACGCTACTGGGGCCTGACTGCGCAAGAGTACTACCGGCGCGCCGATGTCTGGCCATTGAATCCCGTCGGCGAGATCCTGGTTCTGATCATGTGCGAGGAAAAGCGCGCGATCGCCAATCTGCCGAAGATGCTGGAGCAGGTGCCGGGAATCGGTGTGGTGCTGATCGGTGAGGGCGACCTGTCGCAGGACCTTGGCCATCCGCGGCAGTACGATCACCCGACGGTTGCATCCGCGATCGACGAGATACTGGCGATATGCAAGCAGTACGAGGTACCCTGCGGGCACCCGCATGTGGACACAAAGAATGTCGTGCCGCTGCTGGCCCAAGGGTTTCGCTGGCTGATGCCGGCGCCGACGACATCCTTTGCGGCGGTTGAAACCGGCCGGCGTGCATCCGGTCGGGCGTAAGGAGGGTTGGGCATGATCATCGATGTGCACGCGCACTACACGCAGGCTTCGCCGAAGCTGGATGCGTATCGGGGCCGGCAAGTGGGGTCGCAGAACAAGCCGGTGAAAGGGACACTTGGCATCAGCGACGATGAGATCGTCGCGTCGCTGCAAGGCAATGTGCGACAGATGAAGGACCGCGGCATCGACCGGCTGATGTTCTCGCCGCGGGCTTCCGGCATGGGCCACGATTTCGGCAATGAGCTGATCAGCCGTTACTGGACCGAGGTCAACAACGACCTGATTGGTTGCGTCTGCAAGCTGTTCCCTGAGCAGTTCTCGCCAGTGGGGCAGTTGCCGCAGACGCCGGGCATTGGTCCGAAGAATTGCCTGGAGGAAATCGATCGCTGCGTGAAGGAGATGGGGTTCGTCGGCTTCAACATAAATCCCGACGTATCGGGCGGGGCTGCGCCGTTCACGCCATCGCTTGGCGCGGAGTGGTGGTATCCGCTGTGGGAGAAGATGGTGGCCTTGGACGTGCCGGGCATGATCCATGCGAGTTCAACGCTGAATCCCGGACTGCATGTAAACGGGTCGCATTACGTGAACTGGGACACGGCCGCGGTAGTGGAGTTGTGCAATTCCCGCGTGTTCGATGATTTCCCGAAGCTGAAGCTGATCATTCCGCACGGCGGCGGCGCCATTCCGTTCCAGTGGCGACGGCACTCAGCCTTGCACGAACTATCCGGCAAACGTCCGTTCGAGGAGATGGTCAAGCATCTCTATTTCGACATGGCGATCTACGACCAGGACTCCATGGAACTTCTGGTTCGGCGGATGGGTCCCGATAACCTGCTGTATGCCAGCGAGATGTTCGGGACCGCCAAAGCTACCGATCCAAGTACCGGGAGCTGCTACGACGATACGGTACCGTTCGTGAAGGCGATCCCGTTACTGTCGGAAGAGGATCGGTACAAAATATTCGAAGGCAACGCGCGGAAGCTTTACGCGCGGGCAAAGTTGTAGGCGGGCTCGTGTCCGATCCCGGGCGCACGGGTTCGTGCCAGCCGGCCAATCTCATCTACGCAGGGATGGAAGGTCGCAACCGAGACGATCGACCGATTTTCAAGCGACCTGAACGCAATCATCGGCTTTCTTCGACACAGCCGGTATCCGGCGGGCATCGTTTGGGTAATAACGGCGCGATGCCGCGAGCGAACCTGCTTTATTCGGGCATCCACGAGGTCTCTCTGGAGCACA
>DATIMO010000661.1:0-6624 GCA_035475215.1 Acetobacteraceae bacterium
GAAATTGCTGGCGGATGCGGGTTATCCGAACGGATTTTCCGTGCGGCTGGACGGGCCGAATGACCGGTATCTCGAAGACAGCCTGGTGGAGCAGGCCGTCGGCGGATTGCTGGCTCAGGCGGGAATCAAGGTGTCCGTCAATTCCGTGCCGAAGGCGATCTTCTTCCCGCAAGTCGATAAAGGTGATTTCACCATGTATTTTGCCGGATGGGGCAGCAACAGCGCCATCACCACCTGGGGCGCGGTGTTCCATTGCAAGGACGACAAGGCTGGCTTCGGCGTCACCAACCGGGAGCATTTCTGCGACCCCGAGGCGGATGAAATGATGTCCCACGCGGGTAGCAATTTCGACACGGCGGCACGAACGAAACAGGTGCAGGAAGCGTATCATGATGCCGAACGGGTAAAGTACGCGTATCTGCCGTTGTATTATGAGGACGTGATCGCCGGCGTGGCGAATTCAGTCGATTACACGTCGCGGCAGGACGAGCAGATCTTTGCCTGGCAGATGAAACGGAAATAGCGAGTGACGCGCTTTATCGGCAAGCGCATTCTGCAGGCGGTGTTCTCCGTCTGGGTGGTGGTGACGCTGGTGTTCGTGCTGATCCATGCCACCGGCAACCCGATCGCCATCCTGGCGCCGGAGACCATGAGCGCGGCGGACAAAGCGCAGCTTGCCGCCAGCCTGGGGCTGGATCGGCCGTTCTGGGTGCAGTACGGCCGTTACCTCGGCGGGGTGCTGCATGGCGATCTCGGCCTTTCCTACTACAGCGCCCAGCCGGCGATGGGGTTGATCCTGCAGCGCATTCCGGTGACGGCGGAACTTGTGGTGCTGGCGATTGCCATCGCTACGGTGTTCGGTCTGCCGTTCGGCATATTCTCGGCGGTGTGGCCGAACGGCGTGACCGACCGGTTGCTGCGCGGCATTTCGGTTCTGGGGTCTTCGGTGCCGACGTTCTTTCTGGGGATCCTGCTGATCTTTGCGTTCAGTGTGGAACTGCACGTGCTGCCGGCGTCCGGCGCGGGCAGCATCGGCCACTACATCATGCCGGCGTTCACCCTGGCGTTCTTCCGCATCGCGCTGTTCACCCGGCTGACACGAACCAGCCTATTGGACACGCTGTCGCTGAACTACGTGCGCACGGCGCGAGCGAAGGGGCTGTCGGAGCCGGTCGTGGTGCTGAAGCACGCGCTGCGCACGGCAATGCTGCCGCTGATCACGGTATTCGGACTGCAGTTCGGGCAGTTGTTTGCAGGGGCGGTGATCACCGAGACGATCTTCGCCCTGCCGGGCATGAACCGGCTGGCATTGGAGTCTTTGTATCGGCTGGATTACCCAGTGGTGCTGTCGTATGTGATCATCGTGGCGGCAATGTTTGCCGCGATCAACCTGTTGATCGATCTGCTGTATGGCGTGTTCGATCCGCGAGTTGCGCATGCCGGGTAGCATCCGATCGCAAAGCAGCGCCGCGTGAATCGGATGCTCAGAAACTGGCGTGATCTGCCATGGGTTTCGCTGCTGGTTCTCGCTGCGCTTGTGATGATTGCCATTCTGGCACCGTGGATCGCCCCGCACGACCCGGAGGAACAGAGCCTGCTCGCACGGCTCGATCCGCCGGGCTGGATGGCCGGCGGTGACTGGTCCTATCCGCTGGGCACGGACGGGCTGGGGCGGGACGTGTTGTCGAACATCCTGTTCGGGCTGCGCGTCAGCCTGCTCGCCGGATTCGTTGCTGTTGCAATCAGTGTGGTGATCGGCGGCGTGGCGGGGCTGGTAGCCGGCTATCGCAGCGATGGCTGGTTCGATACCGTGGCGATGCGGCTGGTCGATATCCAGTTGGCGCTGCCGGCGGTGCTGATCGCGCTGGCGGTACTGGCGATCACCGGGCGGGGGCTGTGGAAGGTGATCGCGGTGATCGGTGTGGTGGGCTGGGCGCAATACGCCCGACTGGTCCGATCCAGCGTGCTGTCCGAGCGACAGCAGGACTATGTGATCGCGGCGATGCTGGCCGGCGCGTCGGGCCCTCGGATCGTGTTCCGGCATCTGCTGCCGAATGTGCTCGGGCCGCTGCTGGTGCAGATCTCGGTCGATATTCCGCGCGCGGTGGAGCTGGAGGCGTCGCTGTCATTCCTGGGGTTGGGCGTGGCGGTGACCACACCGTCCCTGGGGCTGCGGGTCGCGCAGGGTTATCAGTATCTGTTCAGCGGCGCGTGGTGGGCTTCGGTCCTGCCGGGTGTGGCGCTGGTGATCCTGGTGCTATCGGAGAATCTGATCGGAGATTGGGTGCGCGACGCGCTGGACCCGCGTGCGCGCGGCCGCCGACGCCGGCGACGGCGTGTGCTGTCGGCGGGTGTGCCATACACCGTGCCGAAGGTGCGGGCTGGATGAGGCGCGCACAGCACGGCGAGTGAGGGTTCGGCCCTCAGGTGACCGATTTCCGTCACCGTGGAACCGCTCTAAAGTAAGCACAAGGATGGGTGGCCGAGCGGTTTAAGGCAGCGGTCTTGAAAACCGCCAGAGGCGTAAGTCTCTCGTGGGTTCGAATCCCACCCCATCCGCCACATGGCGCCCGCGATTTACTGCAATATCGACGCAGATACGCGCTGCTGGCCGCAACGCCCGAACCGGCCATGACATTTGTCAGCTCACCGCAAAGCCAATCCTGCGGCCGGTTGGGACAAGATCGTCACGCTACGATCAGTCGCTTGTCTGCCTGGTCAGGATGCGGTCGAACGTATCGACGATCCGGTCACATTCGGCGCGGGTAATGACCAGCGGCGGCGACAGCACAAGCACGCTGCTGCCGTTTCCGCCGCTGCCGCGTCCAACGATCAGACCTTCGCTTTTGCACGCGTCCACGATCGCGGTGAGCTGGGCGGGGCCAAGCGGTTCTTTGCTGACGCGATCCTTTACCAGCTCCACAGCCAGCAGAAGCCCCTTGCCACGCACGTCCCCCACGACAGGATGCGTCAGCAGCGTGCGCAGCCCGTCGAGCAGGTAACGACCGACCTCGGCGGATCGCTCCGCAAGGTGTTCGGCCTCCAGGATCTCGATATTGCGCAGTGCCACCGCTGCGGCGACCGCATGACCGCCATAGGTGTTCACCTGCGCGACCTGCCGGTTCTCAGCGGGATCGCCATAGAAGCTGGCGAACACGCTGTCACGCACCACCATCGCAGCGATCGGCATATAGGCGGAGGAGATTCCTTTAGCCATCGCGATGAGGTCCGGCGTGACGTCATAGTGCTGATACGCGAACATCTTCCCGGTACGGCCGAACCCGTTGATCACCTCATCCACGTGCAGCAGCAGGCCGTATTTGCGGCACAGCTTTTCAACCTCCGGCAGGTACTCGTCGGGCGGAACTGCGACACCGATACCGCTGAGCACGGGTTCGACGACAACCGCGGCGACAGTCTGTGCCCCCTCGCCCTGAAGCGTGGTCTCCATGTTCTTGACGCACGCCAGGTCGCAACTGGGATAGCTCAGACCGAACGGACAGCGGTAGCAGATGGGCGGTGCCACGTGGACAAAATCGCCGGAGTAGGGTTCGAACTTTGCCTTGCGGTCGCCGTTGCCGCCAGCGTCGAGCGTTGCCAGCGTGGTACCGTGATACGAGAAGTAGCGGCTGATCGTCTTGAAGCGGAACTGTCCCGGATGCTCCTGCTTCATGTATTGTCTGGCGATTTTGAAACCTGCCTCATTCGCCTCGGACCCGGAATTGACGAAATAGACGTGATGGCCGCCGCCGATCAGGCTATTGACCTTCTCGGCCAGCGCCGCCGCCGGTCCGTTCATCGCGGTGTGCGGGAAATAAGCGAGTTGTCGCATCTGGTCCGCCGCAACGTCGGCGAGTTCGGTGCGGCCGTAGCCGATATTGACGCACCACAGCCCGGCCATCCCGTCCAGAAATGGCGTGCCGTCAGCGTCAAATACCGTCGAGCCCTGGCCGCGATCGACGACCATCTGCTTGTTTTCCAACACCTTGTGCTGAACGATCGGGTGCAGCACGTTCTGTAGATCGCGATGCACGACAGCTTCGCGCGTCGCCGGATCCGGCGTGTTGGCAAGCGGCATGTGTTCCTCTCCTTCGTGACGCCCGAAGGAGCTTAGTATGCGCCCGATCATCGGAACAGCCTGGGTCGCCGCCGTTTCACGTAGCGGACAGCCTTCCCTCCACTGCCGGTATGCACGCCACCGCCCCGCCGTCCGGCAGCGCCATCAACGGCGGATCAGCCTCCCGGCAGCGCGGCTCCGCGTACCGGCAGCGTGGTGCGAACCGGCAGCCTTTCGGCACCGCGATCGCGCTGGGCACGTCGCCTGGCAGCACATGCCGATGCCGCGGCTGATCCGGATGCGACACCGGCACCGCCGACAGCAGCGCGCGCGTGTAGGGATGCATGGGGCGGGCAAACAGCTTGTCCGAGTCTGCCAATTCCACGATGCGGCCAAGATACATCACCGCGATGCGCGTCGAGATGTGCCGCACCACGGCCAGATTGTGCGAGATGAACAGATACGTCAGCCCCAGCTCCTGCTGCAGATCCTGCATCAGGTTGATGATCTGCGATTGCACCGAGACATCCAGGGCGGAAACCGCCTCGTCGCACACCACGAATTCCGGCCGCAGCGCCAGCGCGCGGGCAATGCCGATACGTTGCCGCTGACCGCCGGAGAATTCATGCGGATAGCGCCGTGCCGCCTCGCGCGGCAGCGCAACCAGGTCCAGCATCTCGCTCACCCAGCGCGCACGCTGCGCACGGTCGCCCAGGCGATGGATCGCGTAGGCCTCGGCAATAATCGCGCCCACCGTCTTGCGTGGGTTCAGCGATCCGAACGGATCCTGAAAGATGATCTGCAGGTCCCGCCGGCGCCGACGCAGGGCCCGGCGGCCAAGCTCCGTCAGACCGGTTCCCTTGTGAACGATCATTCCCGCCGTGGGCTCGGTCAGCCGCAGGAACACGCGCCCCAAGGTCGATTTGCCGCAGCCCGATTCGCCAACCAGGCCAAGCGTTTCGCCTTTGAAAACGCCAAGATCGACACCATCCACCGCACGCACCACGGCGTGGGCTCTCCGCCCTCCTCGCGCGGGAAAATGTTTGTGTACGCCACGGCATTCGATCAGCATCTCGGCGGGCGCCTGCGCGCTCATGCCGCAGTTTCCGTCTGAACATAACCGAACGGCCGGATGCAACCAACCGAATGATCCGCCGCCAGGGAACGGATTGCCGGCGGCATCAGCTCGCAGGCTTCCTGCCGATGCGGACAGCGCGGCGCAAATCGGCAACCAGGCGGCATGTTCATGGCTTCCGGAACGGAACCACCAATGGTCGTCAGCCGATGTCGGCTTCCGGTAACGTCCGGAATCGAGCCCAGCAGCGCTTCTGTATAAGGATGCGACGGCGAATCAAAGATCACCCGAACCGGCGCCAGTTCCGCTACCCGCCCGCCATACAGCACCATGACGCGATCAGTGATTTCGGCGATCACCCCCAGATCGTGCGTGATCAGGATCAGCGACAGCCCGGTCTGCCGCTGCAACCCGCGCAGCAGGTCCAGAATCTGCGCCTGAACCGTCACGTCCAGCGCCGTGGTCGGCTCATCGGCGATCAGCAGCTTCGGTTCGGCAGCCAGAGCGATCGCGATCATCACCCGTTGTCGCATGCCGCCGGACAGCTCGTGCGGATAAGCGTGCAGGCGGCTCCGCGGCGACGACATCTCCACCTGCTCCAGCAACTCCAGCGCGCGCCGCCGCGCCGCGCTGCCGGTCATGCGTCCACGCCAGCGCAGCACTTCCTCGATCTGGGTCCCCACCCGCATCACCGGATTGAGCGAGGTCATCGGTTCCTGGAAGATCATCGCCATATCCCGCCCGCGATGCGCCCGCCAGGCCTCACGCGGCTGGTCAGCAAGATCGTTCCCAAGCAAAGTAATACGTCGAGCACTCATGCGCAATGCCGGCGGCAGCAGCCCCATGATCGACAGCGCCAGCACGCTCTTCCCGCTGCCGGATTCGCCCACAATACCCAGCACCTCGCCCGGCCCGACGGTGAAACCGACATCATCCAGAATGCTGGACCTGTCAGGATGCGCGCTCAGTCGGACGCTGAGCCCCTCCACCGCCAGGACATCCGGCACGGTCAGTCGTCATGGCCGGGCTTGTCCCGGCCACCCCCCTCACCCTGCCAGGAGCGCGCCTGGCGATACAGGCCGTGGACGCGTGGACGGTGCGTCGGCATGTGGCCCTACACCTTCATCCGCGGGTCCAGCACGTCGCGCAGCCCGTCCCCCAGCAGATTCAACCCAAGCACCGAAACCACGATCGCCAGCCCCGGGAATATCATCGCCCACGGCGCCGTCTGCATAAAGTCCCTTTCCCCGGCAATAATGTTTCCAAAGGTAGGAGTTGGCGGTGGTGGACCCACACCGATATAGGACAGCACCGCCTCGGCCAGAATCGCAATCGCAAACACATAGGTCAGCCGTACGATCAACGGTGCCAGCGCATTGATCAGCACATGGCCGAACAGCAGCCGCAAATCGCTGGCACCAAGCGCCCGCCCCGCCTCGACATACTCCATCTCCCGCACCACCAGCACCGAGGCACGCACGATCCGCGCGGT